>NZ_JBNNIW010000006.1:0-162710 GCF_050269715.1 Halomonas sp. NPDC076908
CTTCCGCAGTTGCGCTTCGCTTCGTTCGCTGTGGCCAGCTTACGGGAGGACTTGCACCTCCAGGAGTGCGCCCGTGCCGGGCGCACAAAAAAACCGCCCACATTAAGTGGGCGGTTTCATACAACACCTTACGGTGATACTGCTAGCGCATTACGGCAATATTAGGCAATCGCAGCTTGGTAACGACGCTCAACGTCTTCCCAATTAACAACGTTAAAGAACGCTGCAATATAGTCAGGACGCTTATTTTGGTACTTCAGGTAGTAGGCGTGCTCCCAAACGTCCAGACCTAGCAGCGGCGTATTGCCGTGCATCAGCGGGCTGTCTTGGTTCAGCGTGTTTTCTACTACTAATTTTTTCTCAGGGGTAACGGAGAGCCATGCCCAGCCGCTACCGAAACGACCTACGGCCGCTTTTTTGAACTCTTCCTGGAAGGTCTCAAGACCGCCAAGCTCAGCGTCGATCGCTTTGGCAACATCGCCCTGAGGCTTACCGCCACCGTTTGGCGACATCATCTGCCAAAACATGGAGTGGTTGGCATGGCCGCCACCGTTATTAATAACGGCTTGACGCTTGGCTTCTGGAACACGATCCAGATTAGCGACCAGCTCTTCAATGGGAACATCTTCCAACCCAGTGCCTTCAAGCGTGGCGTTTAGGTTGTTGATATAGGTTTGATGGTGACGCGAGTGGTGAATTTCCATCGTCATCGCATCGATATTTGGCTCGAGAGCGTCATATGCGTACGGCAGTTCGGGTAATGTATGTGCCATATCATCATCTCCTTGAGTGGCTTTCGTTGCTTTCACTTACCTATGTGCGGTCAGTCCGCAGCTTTTTCAACTGTCAGGGTATTTTTTCTTACCCTTTGCCCCAGTACTTTAGTCAACTATTGCCAGTTTACCTAATACACAAGATACAAAAAAGCCGACTTCTGGTGAAGCCGGCTCATTAGTCACTGTATTACTTACAGCTTACTCTCAAGCTCTGGCAGGATCTCAAACAGATCGCCCACCAGCCCGTAATCAGCGATCTGGAAGATCGGCGCTTCGTCATCTTTGTTGATCGCGACGATCACCTTGGAGTCCTTCATGCCCGCCAGGTGCTGGATGGCACCGGAGATACCCACGGCGATATACAGATCCGGGGCGACGATCTTGCCGGTCTGGCCGACCTGCATATCGTTGGGAACAAAGCCTGCGTCTACCGCGGCGCGGGAGGCACCAATCGCCGCACCCAGCTTGTCGGCAATGCCGTCGAGCAGCTTGAAGTTTTCGCCGTTGCCCATGCCGCGGCCGCCGGAGATGACGACCTTGGCGCCGCCCAGTTCGGGACGATCCGACTTCGCCAGCTCTTCTTTGACAAAGCGGGACTGGCTGTTGTCGACGACGACATCGACGGCTTCTATCGCCGCGCTGCCATTTGAGCCTACCGCGTCAAACCCGGTGGTGCGGATGGTGATAACCTTGAGTGCATCGTCACTTTTTACCGTGGCAATGGCATTACCGGCGTAGATCGGGCGCAGGAAGGTGTCGGCGCTCTCGACGGCGATAACGTCTGACAGCTGACTGACGTCTTTCAGCGCTGCCAGGCGCGGCAGCACGTTTTTGCCGGTGGTGGAGGCGCTGGCGAGGACGTGGGTGTAGCCATCGGCTAGCGCCACCAGCAGCGCGCCCATGGGCTCGGCCAGTTGGTGGGCGTAAACGGCATTATCCGCAACGCGCACTTTGCTGACGCCGTCGAGTTTCGCAGCAGCGTCGGCCGCCGCTTGAACGCCTTCACCGGCAACGAGAACATCAATATCGCCACCGATGGCCTTCGCTGCCGCCACGACGTGGGCAGTGGCGCCGGCCAGTTGGCCTTCATGCAGATCGGCAAGTACCAAAATGCTCATAAAATCAGCTCCTTTCAAAGCGCATACTTAACGTACGGGGGTAAATAACCGACCTTAAAGAACTTTGGCTTCGTTTTTGAGTTTGTCGATCAGCTCGTCGACCGAGGCCACCTTGATACCGCCCTTACGCTCGGCGGGGGATTCGACTTTCAGTAGGCTCACCTTGGAGGCCACCTCGACGCCGTAATCGGCGGGGGTTTTGACATCCAGCGGCTTTTTCTTGGCCTTCATGATATCGGGGAGCTTGGCATAGCGTGGCTCGTTCAAGCGCAGGTCGGTGGTCACTATCGCGGGCAGTGTGAGGGCGATGGTTTGCAGACCGCCGTCGATTTCCCGTGTCACATGAACCTTGTCACCGTCGACCGCCACTTCGGAGGCAAAGGTGCCCTGGGGCAGGCCGGTGAGGGCCGCTAACATTTGGCCGGTCTGGTTGTTGTCGGTGTCGATGGCCTGCTTGCCCAGAATCACCAGGCCGGGCTGCTCTTCCTCGACCACGTTGGCCAGTAGTTTAGCGACGGCCAGGGATTCGGCGCGTTCGTCAGTTTCGATATGAATGGCGCGATCCGCGCCCAGCGCCAGCGCGGTACGCAGCTGCTCTTGGGCGGCTTTGGGGCCCACCGACACGGCGATGACTTCCGTCGCGACGCCCTTCTCTTTCAGGCGTACCGCCTCTTCCACGGCAATTTCGCAGAAGGGGTTCATGGCCATTTTGACGTTGGTGAGATCGACGTCCGAGTGATCCGCTTTAACACGGATTTTGACGTTGTAGTCGATGACGCGTTTAACCGCGACGAGTACTTTCATAGGTTCCTCGCTTAGCTGGTAGTAAAAGCCGTTAACCTGAGAGGGCACCCGCCCTGCGGATACCTACTGCTAAAAATTATTTAAAGATATGTTGAGCCTAAGAATTTTGAGCCTAGACATCGCCAGCACAATGGCGACGTACTAAATTCATGCAAGCGTTTGATAGGTACGCTATGGAAAAACCTTACTAATTTGCCACAGCTGGCCTACTGGCAACAATAGCGAGTGACTAAGGCCTTGGTCGTATCGCTAAACGCGACTCGCCTGAACCCTTCACCAAGGCGCCCCACCAACGCCCCACACCAAGAAATGCCTTGATTGCCATCGTAGGCGTGACCTGACACGGGTATTATGCCTATCATGGGACATAACCAGAAGCAAACGACCGTTTTAAATTAAGGCCCGCTTTTTATAAGCTAATGCTCATAACAAAGACGTAGACTAGCTTTTATAAATAGTGGCGCTTAAGAGAATAAGGAGAAACCGGGTGGAAACTGTTGAACGCGATGTAATGGACTTTGACGTGGTGATTGTCGGTGCGGGCCCATCCGGGCTTGCAGCTGCCTGCCGACTCATGCAGCAAGCGAATGAAGCCGAGCAGGAACTCACTGTATGCGTGGTTGAGAAAAGCTCGGAAGTGGGCGCGCATATTTTGTCAGGAGCGGTCTTTGAGACCCGTGCGCTGACTGAACTATTTCCCGATTGGCAGGAGCGCGGCGCACCGCTTAATACCCCGGCTATTCGCGACGACGTTTTTTTGCTTAAAGATGCCGAAAAGGCTCAGAAAGTACCTAACGCACTCGTGCCGAAAAGCATGCATAACACTGGTGGCGACCAGCAGCGTTACGTGATCAGCGCGGGCAATTTGTGCCGCTGGCTTGGCGAACAGGCTGAATCGCTGGGTGTGGAGATTTTCCCTGGCTTTGCGGCCCAGGAAGTTATCGTTGAAGATGGTGCTGTGCGCGGTATCTTAATCGGCGACATGGGCGTCGCTGCCGATGGCACGCCTAAAGACGGTTATATGCCAGGCATGGAGCTGCGCGCCAAGTACACACTGTTCGCAGAAGGCGCACGCGGGCATCTTGGCAAACGCTTGATTAAAGATTTTTCGCTGGATGCAGGTCGCGACCCTCAGCATTATGGCATCGGCCTAAAAGAACTTTGGGATGTACCCGCTGACAAGCATGAACCTGGGCTTGTAGTGCACGGCTCTGGTTGGCCGTTAGATAAAAATACCCATGGCGGCTGGTTTTTATACCATGCGGAAAACCAGCAGGTGGTGGTCGGTTTAATTATGGATCTTGGCTATCAGAATCCTTGGCTCTCGCCGTTCGATGAGTTTCAGCGCATGAAGCATCATCCGGTCATTAGTCAATACCTTGAAGGCGGCAAACGCGTTGCTTACGGCGCCCGGGCGATTACCAAGGGTGGCTTTAACTGCCTACCCAAAATGACCTTCCCTGGTGGCCTATTGATTGGCTGTGATGCGGGCACGCTCAACTTTTCCAAAATAAAGGGCCTGCATACCGCCATGAAGTCAGGCATGGTGGCCGCAGAGAGCGTGTTTGAAGCGATTAAAGGCGGTGATGAAGGCGCACAAGAGCTGACGAGTTTTACGCAAAAGTGGCAAGCGAGCTGGGCGTATCAAGAGCTTAAAGAGAGCGCAAGCTTCGGTCCTGCCATTCACAAATATGGCACTATTGGTGGCGGCGCATACAATTTTGCCCATCAGCTACTGGGCAACAAACTGCCCAATGTGCATGACACCACTACCGACCACGGCGCCCTTAAGCCTGCGGCTGAATTTGAAAGGATCACTTATCCCAAGCCAGACGGAAAACTCTCTTTCGATAAGCTCTCCTCAGTGTTTCTGTCTAACACCAACCATGAAGAGAACCAGCCTTGCCATCTGCGTTTGGAAGACCCTGAGCTGCCGATTCGCGAAAACCTGCCGAAGTACGCAGAACCCGCCCAGCGCTACTGCCCTGCAGGCGTCTACGAAGTGGTGGAAGATAGCGCGGGACAGCCACGCTTTCAGATCAACTTCCAGAACTGCGTGCACTGCAAAACCTGTGATATCAAAGACCCGGCACAAAATATCACTTGGGTAGCACCGGAAGGCGGCGGCGGGCCAACATACCCCAATATGTAATCAGCGAGAGGCTTTTAACACTTTTTAAAATGCTGCCTCGCTACCGATACGGCCAGCCAAAAGCAATATCTAGGCTGGCCGTTAGAGCGGCACTCGTTGAGCACTTTCCAGCACTTCAATGGGTGCTCGGCGAGCAATTAATCGCCTTCGCCCAGCTTGATCAAAACGCACATCGATGACCGGGTCGTTAGGATTTCCTTCGACTGCAGCCACTTCACCCTCACCAAACACCGCATGATGAAGCCGCTGCCCAGGGTAAAAGCGAGTATCTGATGCATAACCCGCTTTGCCCTCTTCAACTTGGGCTGCCGCAAGCACAATATCGTTGCGCCCTAGTCGCGCCAGATAACGCTCAACTAGACTGACCGACGTTACCTGAAGCGCAGCCGACGGGGCATTGCCACTCGACAAGCAAGAGGCCACGCGCATACTGTCTTGCCAAGCACTTTCAGCGATAAAGCGACTGGGTCGATGCACACCGCCATCATGAAGCACTAACAGCTGCTCCTGAGCACGCGTAATCGCCACGTAGAACAGCCGCCGCTCCTCCTCCAGACGGTCATCGCTAAGCGGGTTATCGCGGCTATAGTGGGGGAAATCTTCCTCATTAACCCCAGCGACCGCTACGAGCGGCCACTCAAGTCCTTTTGCACCGTGTACAGTACTGATCAGCACGCCACCTGCCTGGTTCTCGACCGGACGCTCAAGCAGTTCAATGAAGGCATCGGGATCTTGCACGCTCTGCGCTTGCTCGATCAGTACGTCGAGCAAACGAACGTCTTCTTCGCCTTTATCTCGCCTTGCGGCGGCGCGTTTGAGCGTCTTTTCCGCTTCAATGCTCTCTACCACATGGCGTAGCAGCTTGGCAGGTGGCCACGCACTTAACTGAGGTAGCTCGCAAAGCAGCACCCAGCGCTTTTTAAGCGTGCGCCGCTGAATCGGCTTTAGATCCGTTAACATAGGATCATGGCGCTCGGGCCACTGTTGCGTCGTGGCCAGCTGTTGCGCTAAACGCTGCAAACGCTCCCGGGCAACGAACGGTGTCGGCTGGGAAAGCAGCAGCAATAGCTGCTGCGGATCGCGCAGCAGGTCTGGTCGACGTGACAGCTTTAAATAGCCCGCCAAGGCCTGCACCAGCGGCAAACGAAAGACAAAACGGTCCTCCCGCTGCAGGCGGAACGGAATCCCCGCCTGCAACAGGGCCAGCTGGAACGGTACCGAGAGCGCCCAACTGCGTACCAGTAGACTAACCTCGTTAAACGCACGCCCCTGCGCCTGCCAATCCATTAATGCATCGAGTAGCAAGCGACTACCTTGCCCCACTGAAACACGGGTCTCGGGATTATTGGCCGCGGCCAAGCACAGCTGGTTGGGCCGCCGCTGGTTAGCGGCGATGGCATGATTAGCGGCGAGCGCCAACGCATGACCATGGCGGAAAGTCGTTGATAATGGGTAGTCGATCGCTTCGCCAAAGGTGGCGGTAAAATTTTCCAGCATGGTGTCAGGTTTGGCACCGCGCCACTCATAAATACATTGATTGGCATCGCCTACCGCCATCACCTCGGCACGGCTGCCCACCAGTACGGATAAAAGCCGCTGCTGAGCGGCATTGATATCCTGGTATTCATCGATAATGACATGGTCCAGAAAACCCTCTACCCTCTCTCTTAGGGCAGCATCCGCTTCTAGCGCCTGCAGCGGGCGATAAAGCAGATCGGCATAAGTCATCACCCCTTCCGCTTCCAACAACCGCTCTGCCTCGATAAACGCTGCGGGAAAATAGTCGGTATCAGGGTCGAAATTGAGCCGCTCGTAAAGCGCTGCAGGCGTAATCATTTCTGCTTTTACTAAGCCACAAAAATGGGCTAAGGTTTCAAGCCGATCAGCTTCCAGAGCCGCGTCTTTACGCTCAACCTTATCACGCAGCACATTGAGACTCGCCTGACGCAACAGCCGTTCTAGCTGCCAATCTGCTGACAGCAGGCGTCGTGGTGCAAGTGCTCCCCAGCGACAAAGACTCTGGGTTAACCGATGCCCAAGGGAGTGAAAAGTGCGTACATCGGGCAGTGCTTGACCGGCGGGTGCCATGATCATTAAGCGGCGTTGGAAATCATCCTTAGCCGAGCGGTTAAACATCAGCACTAAAATGCGCTTTGGCGGCACATCACTGGCCAGTAAGTGCAGTACACGCGCCGCCATAGTAGTGGTTTTGCCTGCCCCCGCCACCGCTGCTACCCGCGCATGCCCCTCGCGGTGATTAACAACAGCCTGCTGTTCAGCGGTTAACTTCACGGCGCCTCGCCCGAGAGTTCATCATCAAGCTTTCCTAGGGCAAACCACTGCCCGGCGCTCATTAGCCCGACCTCATTAGTGCCATCACCTAGATCCCGGCTTTCGCAAGCCTCAACCAACTGGTAATACACATTGCGATGCAGCCGTGCAGCCAAACCGAAACGCACCGGCAGTTGCGGCACCGCATCACCCTGAGGAGTTAACGTCACAGTGAGTGGATGCTCGGCATCTAGGCGCACAACGTTATCAAACTGGGTAGTGAACCACCATGCATCGTCACGGAAGTCGGCTTCTACTACGACCAGTGGCAGATCTTCAACCTGGATGCGCCAGCGCTCAACCGGGGTGACCAAACAGTAACCGTCAGCATCAAGGCGCAGCAGCGTTGCTAATAGTCGCGCCACCTTGGGGCGGGCAAAGGGCTTACCTTCGTGCCACCAATGACCGTCAGTATCAATATTGATATTGATATCGCCTGAAAGCGCAGGCTGCCACTCATCTAAGGGGGGGATAGCACTGGCGCTTTCTCCACCCTGATTATGTTGCTGTAGCAATCGATCAATATTCATCTCGCCCACCTCGCTTGGTCATTGGTCGCGTTGTCGGACTATAGCAGTCCGGACTGCGCCAATGCTTCCTTGACGTGTACCGGCGCCTCGGGAGCCGCTGCACGGAACAGTTGATAAAAGTTGGCCGTGGTTTGCATGGCCACTTCATCAACACTGATGCCCCGCTCATTGGCAATACACTCTGCTACTTTCACTACCCAGGCTGGTTCATTAGGCTTACCGCGATAAGGCACCGGCGCAAGATAGGGGCTGTCGGTCTCTATCAGCAGTCGATCTAACGGCAACTGACGGGCAAGTTCTCTGAGCGGTGCAGCATTACGAAACGTAATTATCCCCGATAGCGAGATATAAAAACCAAGCCTTACTGCTTCACGAGCCATCGCTAAGTCTTCAGTGAAACAGTGTAATACACCGCCCACGCGCGGGTCGCTGTATTCACGCAGCAGCGCCAGGGTCTCCTGTTTGGCTTCACGGGTATGAACAATGACCGGAAGCTCCAACTCCTGCGCTGCAATCAAATGCCGTTTAAACCGCTCATGCTGTACGTCGACAGGAACACTGTCGCGGTAGTGATAATCCAGGCCGGTTTCGCCAATTGCTACCGCGCCAAACTGTTCAGCGGCATCTTTGATATCGGCAACGCTTGGCTCGCTCTCGGCGCTATCTTTTTCTGCAGGGCTATGCAAAGGGTGCAAACCAGCGGAAATCACCACATCGTGATGCGCGCGGGCAATAGCTGCCAATTGCGGCATCTCATCCAAAGTGACCGCTACGGCAAGAAATTGGCTGACGTGGGCAGCGCGCGCAGCTGCCAGGGTGGCGGCGATATCGCCTCCATGGGTCTGCTCTGACAGGCGATCTAAATGACAGTGTGAATCAACAAACATATAAGTCTCGACAACAGGTAGGCCATCACCACGATGAGAATGGCACTCAAGACGTAAGCGACGGTTTAATTCAGAGCGTGAACGACGGGGCTGCTTTATCTAACTGACCGGCTAGCAGGGTCTCAATACGATCACGGACAGGATAATCTTGTTGGCTGAAATGCAGGCCAATGCCAGGCATACGCCTTCCACTAACACCTTCAGGAGATACCCACACGACGCTTCCAGAGATCGAAAGACGTTCGCTTTCACCGGGCAGGGTGAGCAGTAAAAAAACTTGCTGGCCAAGCGCATAGGCCGTGTTCGTAGGGATAAAAATACCTCCACGATCCAAGAAAGGCATATAGGCGGAAAGCAGCGTCGGCACGTCAGGTACGGTGAGAGAGAGCGCTTTTTGAGCGGCCATGACAACCTCGCTGCTGTGCCGTGGAATAAATAAGTAAACGTAACGAACTAGGTAATGCAATTACCTATAAAAACTTATGTCTATAAAACTTATGTCTATAAAGCTTAGAGCTAAACACCTAGCTATGAACGCAACAGTGCCGCCCAGCGGACTAACCAAGCCTCTAACACTAACTGAGGGTTTGGGTTCGCCCCTACCGCCAATAGACGCCGCTGTTCACGGGCATAGTCCAGCAGGCGAAACCAATCCTGCACGCGTCCGTTCTTAACCGCCTGGCGGTAAAGCGGTTCAAGATCGGGATTGTGCAGTACCGCGGCTTCACCGGATAAGCCCAGGCGGATAAGGTCTTCCAGCCAGGCGATACCGTACCACAAGATGGCATCTATCGCTTGGCGATCCAGGCGTGCAGCTTCTGATACAGGCTCAGCGCCACGTACCAGCTGTTCAAAGCTATCGTGGATCTGGTGGCGCAACGCACGCTCTTCTGGCGCGGCAAGCTCTACCGCGAGCAGTGGCAAGCCTCCCGCTACTTGCCACCAAAAATAGGCTTCTTCAACGCTGTTAAGCTGCTCAATTAACCAACCACGGCAGGCGTCAAAGGCAACGCTTGGCAGTGACCACTGCTGGCATCGAGAGCGAATCGTCGCCAACATGCGTGAAGGCACATCGGACAATAGAATAAACAGCGTTTTATCACCAGGCTCTTCGAGGCTTTTGAGCAACGCATTAGCGGCGGCAATATTCATCGCCTCTGCGGGTGAAATCACAATCACTCGGTAGCCGCCCTGCTGAGCCGTTTGCGAGACAAACCGATTAACCTCGCGAATCGGATCAATGCGTATCTGACGCTTACCCTCTTCTGGCGAAACGCGCAGCAAATCAGGATGATAGCCAGATGCCAGCATGACGCAGCTATGGCAGTGGCCACAGGCTTGATCTTGGGG
Source organism: Halomonas sp. NPDC076908 (assembly GCF_050269715.1). NCBI lineage: Bacteria > Pseudomonadati > Pseudomonadota > Gammaproteobacteria > Oceanospirillales > Halomonadaceae > Halomonas > Halomonas sp. NPDC076908. The sequence continues at coordinate 9,949 of NZ_JBNNIW010000006.1, forward strand.
GCTGGCACAAAGCGTTCGCGCAATTAAGGCCTCAGCCAGTTGCTGCTTACCTACACCATGGGCACCATGCATTAACAACGCATGGGGCATGCGTCCGCTGTCGGCCAAGCGGATTAAATGCTGCCAGGTAGCCTGGTGCCACGGCATGACGCCGGTTAATGCCATGCGGCTACTCGCATGGATAAGGCTTGCTCAATTTGGGCTTGTACATCGTTTAGCGAGTGCTGAGCATCGATCACCGCAAACCGTTCTGGCGCCTCTACCGCTCGCGCCAAATAAGCCTCGCGCACCGCCTGAAAGAAGTCGCCCTGCTCCTGCTCAAAGCGATCCCTTTGCTCTTGGCGATCGCTCAAGCGTGATTCTAAACGCTGGGAGGCAGCCTCTTTAGGCATATCAAGCAGTAACGTTAAGTCTGGTGTAAGCCCTTTTTGGACAAAATCTTCCAGTACGGCAATACGCTGCTTTGCAATACCACGCCCGCCGCCTTGATAGGCAAAGGTGGCATCGGTAAAGCGATCGCACACCACCCATGCCCCCCGCGCTAAGGCAGGTAGAATTTTCTCCGCCAAGTGCTGGGCACGTGCGGCAAACATGAGTAGCAGCTCAGCATCAACATGCAGCAGCTCTTGAGGCGCAGGATCCAACAGCAGCCCACGAATGGCTTCTCCACGGGCGGTGCCACCCGGTTCGCGAGTGCGCACTACTTCCAACCCCTGAGCTTCTAGCCACTCGGCGACAAAACCCACGTTAGTGGATTTTCCCACGCCTTCACCGCCTTCCAGCGTAATGAAGCGTCCACGCTTACTCATCATGCTCCCTTATTTTGATAATGGCTGACTTCGACAGTTAGCCATTGGTGATGGGCCATGCTTATTAATGATTACGAATTAACGATTACGAATATAGCGATTAACGGCATTATTGTGCTCGCGTAGGGTACGCGAAAAGTGATGCGTGCCATCGCCACGAGAAACGAAATAGAGCGTTTCCCCAGGCAGTGGATTCACTGCCGCTTCTAACGAAGCACGCCCTGGCATGGCAATCGGCGTAGGCGGCATTCCGTCAATCACATAGGTATTGTACGGTGTTGCCTCGCGTATATCGGCACGGGTAATCCGGCCCTCATAACGCTCACCCATACCATAAATAATCGTTGGGTCTGTTTGCAGGCGCATGCCTTGCTCCATACGCCGCTTAAACACCCCGGCAATTTCGCGCCGTTCCTCAGGGGCCCCGGTTTCACGCTCAATCAATGAAGCCATAATCAGTGCTTCATAGGGGGAGTCGATGGTTAAACCCTCTACTCGCCCCTCCCACACCTCTTCAAGAATACGCTCCATACGACTCAAGGATTGGCGCAGGATATCAACGTCGCTCATTCCCAAGTGATAGCGATAGGTATCGGGGAAAAACCAGCCTTCAGGAAAAGTCCCTTCCCGATCAAGCAGCGCCATTATTTCTTCATCGCTCATCTCAGCCGTGCGATTATCCAACTTGGGAGCGGCGTTTAAAAGCTCACGCATTTGCCGGAAGGACCACCCTTCTGGAATGGTCAACGGATAGGTGACTACCCGGTCACTGCCCAGCAGCGCCATCATCTCAAGGCCACTCATATCCGGCTGTAGCTGGTACTCGCCGGTGCGTAACCGAGGCACGCGTTCAGGCTCAACTCGGGCTAACAAGCGAAACGCCCAGGCATCCTTAACGACACCCTGGGCCTCCAACTGCGCCACGACTTGGTTGAACCCTGCACCGGAGGGAACCTGATAGAGCATTGGCTCATTCAGGGCAAGCGGCGCCTCAAGGCGACTCTGCCAATAGAAATAGCCACCTGCGGCACCTGCCGCCCCGACAACCACTAACACCAATAACGCGATGAATAAACGTTTCAACATGACACCTCGAATAATGTCGCAGCAATAGCTAACAAGCCGGCGGCTCATAGCCTAGTAATTGATGCGCAACGCGCTGCAGTGGATCCGTCGTACTGACCGGCCAGCGCCCGAGTTGCGAGCCATCGGCCGCGAGCAGTGTGGTCACAGGCCATATGCCCTGCACTGAATTCCCCACCCAGCACTGCGCTACACTGGCCAACTGACTCACAGGCAACGATGCCTGACGCACCAAGCCTTGGTCGATTAACGCAGCACGCAGCGTACCTGCGACGCCACACTGGTCAAGTAAAGGTGTAAACACCTCTCCTGCCTGCTGCCAAAATACATTCATACTGGTAGCTTCAATCACCAACCCCTCACTATCGGCCAGCACACCTTCGGCAATACTGGCGTCACTCCACTCTTGACGTGCCAGTACGTTTTCAAGCCGATTAAGGTGTTTAATGCCTGCCAAACGCGGCTGATGGCCAAGACGCAAGTTGCAAATGCGCACGGTAACGCCCTGCTGCCAGCGATGGATCAAGGGTTTAAAAGGTGTTCGTTGGCTAAGTAACCGGGGGTTCACTACTTCCGGCTGCGCGTAGCCTCGCCCCCCGCTACCCCGGGTAAGCAAGATTTTTAGTACTTCCAGATCGGCCGTAGGCTTACCTTGCCAAGTCGCCTCAAGGGATGCTTGGCAAGGTAATGGAATACCTAAACGCTGACAGCCCAGCAACAACCGCGCAGCGTGATAATGCCACAGCACTGGTGCGCCAGCGCGCAACAGAACGGTTTCAAACACACCATCACCATACGCTAGTCCGCGGTCATCAAATGGCACTTGATGCTCTGCAGACATTGAGGGCTGGGCCATCATCTGCGACTAGATCTTTTTAAACAGCAGCGAACCGTTAGTACCGCCAAAACCGAACGAGTTAGAAAGTGCCATCTCAATGCGCATATCACGCGCCGTGTGCGGCACATAATCTAGGTTGCAGCCTTCCTGGGGATTGTCCAGGTTAATCGTCGGTGGCGCTACTTGATCGCGAATCGCCAAGATGCAAAATACCGCTTCAACCGCGCCCGCTGCACCCAATAGATGACCAATCATCGACTTAGTAGAACTTACCGCGACGCTATTGGCAGCGTCACCCAACACGCTTTCAATAGCACGGCTTTCGGCTAAATCACCTGCTGCCGTTGAGGTTCCGTGGGCATTGATATAATGCACATCAGACGCCTCTATCTGGGCATCTTTAATCGCATTGCGCATAGAGAGCGCTGCACCACGCCCATCTTCTGGGGGCGAGGTCATATGGAAGGCATCATCACTCATGCCGAACCCTACTAATTCAGCATAGATGTTAGCGCCACGGGCTTTTGCATGCTCATACTCTTCAAGCACCAAAATGCCAGCACCGTCGGATAAAACGAAACCGTCACGGTCTACATCCCATGGACGACTTGCGGCCTGCGGGTCATCATTGCGGGTAGAGAGCGCGCGTGCTGCCGAAAAGCCCCCCAAGCCCAGTGGGGTAGTGGCCATCTCAGCACCGCCACAGATCATCACATCAGCGTCGCCATAGGCAATCGTGCGCGCGCTGTAGCCGATGTTGTGAGTACCCGACGTACAGGCGGTCGTAATCGCAATATTGGGCCCTCTGAAGCCATGCTGAATGGCCATATTGCCTGAAATCATATTGATAATAGAGCCAGGTACAAAGAAAGGTGACACCTTCCGTGCACCGCCTTTATTCAGCGCATTGTGGTTATGCTCAATCATAGGTAATCCACCAATGCCTGAGCCAATAGCCACACCGATGCGGTCTGCATTCTCTTCGGTACATTCAATACCGGAATCTTCTATCGCTTGGGCACCCGCAGCCATCCCGTATTGAATAAATAGATCCATCTTGCGGGCATCTTTTGGTTTCAAATAGGGGCTGATATCAAAGTTTTTAATCGAACCACCAAAGCGCGTATTGAAGCCGCTGGTGTCAAAATGTTCAATCGCCGTAATGCCGCTTTGGCCTGCAACAATATTTGCCCACGACTCATCAACTTTATTGCCCACTGGGGTCACCAGGCCTAACCCAGTTACCACTACCCTTTTCCGTGCCATCTGCTTTCCTCCAGGCATCCATGGTGACGCGACCCACTTGGGTCATCTGCTGCTTAAATTTGGTCAACAGTATAACGGAGATTGAACGTTATAAGCATTGTGGCAGCAAAGCAAAAAAGCCGCCCTAGGAAAGGGCGGCTCTTAAGGCGGGTGACTAGCACCCCACCTTGGTTCGATGCATCGAGTCAGCCCTTACTGGTGGGCGTTCACGTAATCGATGGCTTCTTGAACCGTGGTGATCTTCTCAGCTTCTTCATCAGGAATTTCTGTATCAAATTCCTCTTCCAAAGCCATTACCAACTCAACAGTGTCGAGCGAGTCCGCACCCAGATCTTCTGTAAAAGAAGAGCTGTTCTGGATGTCTTCTTCTTTAACGTTCAGGCGCTCTGCTACAACTTTCTTCACGCGCTCTTCAATAGTACTCATCAACGTACTCCAGTCGTTCACATTAGCCGTTTTTGATAACCAGCTATTTGGAAACCGCAAGCCAAAAGCTGCGGGGTAGTTTATAGACGCCCTTAGGTCGACGCAACCGCCAAACCTAAGGCCATCAACGCATATTCATGCCGCCGTTCACGTGGAGCGTCTCACCAGTGATGTATCCAGCTGCATCACTGGTTAAAAACCCGACGGCGGCCGCGATCTCTTCCGGTGCCCCTAAACGGGCCAGCGGAATTTGCTTAAGCAACATTTCATGCTGCGCTTCTGGTAGCCCTTGAGTCATATCGGTAGCGATAAAGCCCGGCGCTACCGCATTGACTGTTATAGCTCGCGAAGAGACCTCACGTGCCAATGCTCGGCTAAAGCCTTCCATGCCTGCTTTTGCCGCAGCGTAATTAGTTTGGCCCAGGTTGCCCATGGTTGCCACTACAGAACTAATCGACACGATACGCCCAAAGCGCGCCTTAGTCATACCACGCAAACATGCCTTGCTCACACGATAGACAGACTTTAAATTGGTATCCATAACGGAATCCCACTCATCTTCTTTCATGCGCATCAGCAAATTATCACGGGTGATACCGGCATTGTTAACCAAAATAGTCGGCGCACCGAAGCGCTCGGTGATACTTTTCAACACGTCATCGATACTGGCCTGGTCGGTCACATTAAGACATAAACCAGCGCCCTCAATACCGTTCTCTTTAAGATCGGCATCAATTTTTTCAGCGCCCGCTTCGCTTGTCGCCGTACCAATCACAATACGACCTTGGCGGCCTAACTCGCGAGCAATGGCCTGGCCAATACCACGACTAGCACCTGTTACCAATGCCACTCTACGTTCTTGAGTCATAACGTTCTGCCTTTAACCGTGTATTCAAGCAAGGATAGTGAAAGACAACCACCTATAATCATGCCTTGCCAGTCAACGTTTCACGCGCTAGCTCCAGCGCGGCATTAAGACTGTCAGGATCATTCACCGCCAGCCCCTTGCTGCCCTTCACGATACGCTTATTGAGGCCTGTCAGCACCTTCCCAGGCCCACATTCAATAAATACATTTACACCCTGAGCCGCCACTGCCTCCACGCACGCACTCCAGCGCACGGGCTGATAGAGCTGTTCAATTAAGCGTGTACGTAGGGTATCAATATCAGTATGGGCCTTCGCATCAACATTCTGAATAACCGTATAGCGTGGGGCACGAAGCTCAATTGCCTGCATAGCAGCCGCCAAACGCTCAGCGGCGGGACGCATTAATGCACAGTGCGAAGGGACTGAAACAGGCAGCGCCATAGCGCGCTTTGCACCGGCTTCTTGGCAAGCGACGATAGCTCGTTCAACAGCCGCCTTGGAACCCGCCACAACGACCTGACCAGGAGAATTGTAGTTGACTGCAGAAACCACATCGCCCTGCGCCGCCTTTTCACAGGCTGCTTCAACCGCATCATCCGCCAAACCCAGAATAGCGGCCATCCCACCTTCACCGGCAGGCACCGCTTCCTGCATGGCCTCGCCGCGCAGGCGCACCAAATTGACACCTTCGGCAAAGCCCATAACACCTGCACAGACCATAGCACTGTATTCGCCCAAGCTGTGGCCAGCCATCACACTAGGCCGCGGCCCTTCCAACTCCTGCCATACGCGCCAAATGGCGACGCTTGCCGAGAGTAGTGCAGGCTGGGTGCACGCAGTTGCATTAAGCGATGCTTCAGGCCCTTCTTGGACGACTTTCCACAAGTCGTAGCCTAAAGCATCTGACGCTTCCTCAAATGTCGTTCCCACAACACTATAGCGCTCGGCCAGCTCTCGCAGCATTCCAAGCTGCTGAGAGCCTTGCCCGGGAAAAATGAGGGCAAGGGGTTGAGACATGTCGTTCACCTTTGCTCTTGTAGGCATTTGCTCATATGAGCGATAGGCGAGATTATTGGCACATCCTGATGCCACCTATAATCCGCAAAAAAATAACTATTTATTATCTAATCATGGCTGACAGAACCACCACTTTGTACAGCTGGTGCTTGCCAGCGGCCTGCGATCCGCGCAGGTAAGTTATGCTCGACTTCCTTGAGAGCGCGCTGAATAGCGTAGTAAAACCCATCAGCATGGGTACTGCCGTGGCTTTTCACTACGATTCCGCGCAACCCCAACAAACTGGCCCCATTATAGCGCACAGGATCAAGCTCTTGCTTTAACCGCCTTAACACAGGCCTGGCCAGTAGACTTGCCAAACGACCGCTTAGGCGCGATTCAAACGCCATTTGTACACGCTCGACCAGCATACTCGTCAAACCTTCGCTTGCTTTAAGCACAGCGTTTCCTACAAAGCCATCACATACCACTACGTCGAGCTGACCTTTAAATAGATCCCCACCTTCGGCGTAGCCGCGGTAACTAAATGCATTTCCATCTGAATAGTCGCGCAGTTGACGATCAGCCTCACGGACACTGGCACTGCCTTTCGTTGCTTCCGCACCGACATTAAGCAACGCAACACGCGGCACAAGCGTGCCATCAACACACTGCGCCATCGCCGCTCCCATCAGTGCAAAATCGACTAACCGATGGGCGGGAGAATCCACATTAGCGCCTAAATCAAGCAAGTAGCAGCGCTGACCTTGGCGCGCTGGAATAGCAGTACTAATCGCCGGACGAGAAATACCCTCAATCATTCCCAGCTCACGCCTGGCCATAGCCACCAACGCCGCTGTATTGCCAGCGCTCACACCTGCCACAGCGTCTCCCTGTGCCACGCTACGCAGCATACACGCCATGCTAGTCGCCTGACCTCTACGCAATGCCCAGGCTGCCGTTGCATCCGCAGCAACGCTACTTGGCGCATCATAGGCCACCAAACGTGACGTTGCCGCAGCCAGAGGCTGCGGCAAGCGTGAAAGCTCAGCTAGAATCTGCTGACGCGGGCCAAACAGAATCAGTTCAAGGCTGGGGTGTTCCACCACTGCCCTAGCGGAGCCTGCGATAATAGCATGAGGGCCTTGGTCACCCCCCATAACATCAATCGCTAGGCGCATACCGCACCGAGTCCGTTTAGCCGCTTAGTAACGCAGTTGAGGCTTATACCTCAACTACTTTGCGCCCGCGGTAGAAACCGTCCGGGGAAACGTGGTGACGTAGGTGAGTCGTACCGGTTTCTTTGTCCTGAGACAGGGTCGGAGCGGTCAGCGCATCGTGGCTACGACGCATGCCGCGCTTGGAACGAGTTTTACGGTTCTGTTGAACTGCCATGGGTGTTTACTCCAAGGTATTTAGGGTAAAGGGTGCTATTTTTTGCCTTTTAAGACATTCAGCACCGCGAATGGATTCGTCGCTGGCGTTTCTTCCGGCGCCGCGCCTTCTGTTTTGCTGACCAGCTGCTCCGCCGAGACATGACATTCGGCTTCATCGTGATAGACCACCTGAGGCAAGCTGAGAATTAATTCATCCTCAACCACCGTGAGCAGGTCCAGCTGTTCCTTTTCCACCAGCACTGGTTCATGACTAGCAGGCAACTCGGCCGCTAAGGCTTCATCAGTGACCATTCCAAGCAAGAAGTCACTGCTAACCTCTTGAGGCAGCGGCACTAGGCAGCGTCGACAGGCAAGCGCCAACGACGCTTGCAAGTGGCCACGAATTTCACGACGACCTTGAGCATCGACACCAAACTCTAAGACGACATAACAGTCGCCGGTTTGGGTGCCCGCTTCTTCGGCAAGACGCGGCAGCTTATCAAGCGCTACCAAGCCTTCGATTCGTTCGTGGCGGGCTGCAAGCTTATAAGGCTCAACCCGACTGGGGAGTTGTGAGGTCAACATAGGCGCGCAATGATAGGCACTCCCCCTGCTGGTGTCAAAGCCGTCAGCACAATTCTTCATACTTTCCTCAATCAACTCACTTTTTAAGCCTTAATAAAAAACCACTTAAGCCTTAACAAATAACCTCTATAGGCACTCTTGCCTGCTTTCGCTACACTCTGCTTCTTTGTTTTTCATAAGTTCAACGCTGGTTTGGTCAACTTAATCACTTGCCGCCTGGAGATTTTTTGTGCCCACCTCCCCCATGAAAGAAGCATCGACGACGCCCCCTCTGGTGCTTGCCTCAAGCTCACGCTGGCGGCGCCAACTGCTAGATCGCCTTCAACTGCCCTATCAGTGCCACTCTCCGGATATTGATGAAACCCCTCACGCAGGTGAAACTCCTCAAGCGTTGGTACATCGGCTGGCACTAAGCAAAGCCAACGCTGTCGCGCCATACTTCCCTCACCACTGTATTATAGGTTCTGACCAGGTCGCGGTATTCGAAGGCGACATACTTGGCAAACCTCATACTATTGAAAAGGCTTGCGCCAACCTGGCACGTTTTTCCGGTCAGCGTGTCACTTTCCTGACGGGTTTAGCTTTATTGGATACTCGCAGCCAACGTCACCAAGTCCATGTCGAGCCATTTGAGGTGGTATTTCGCACTCTGAGCAGCCAAGAGATCGAAAACTATGTCGCGAAAGAGCAGCCGCTAGATAGCGCCGGAAGCTTTCGAATGGAAGGATTAGGTATTGCGCTGTTTGAAAAACTGGACGGCCGCGACCCTAATGCGCTCATCGGATTACCACTAATTGCACTGTGCGACATGCTGCGCCAAGCAGGACTTGACCCGCTTGGCGCCAGTTAAGCTTTTAAAATGGAACGACTGACCCTAAAAGCGTAGCGGCGTATTGGGCGCGTCAACGCCCAACACCTCAGCAACGACCTGGGTAAAACGCCGAGTCAAACGCTCAAAAGGGTCAAGATTGGGCGTATAATCTTCCCAGTGAGCACCGCCCACTTGGGCGCGCGCCACTTGCTCAAGGCTACCGAGTTGATCCACCAATCCCAATGCAACGCTCTGCTCACCGCTCCAGATCAGGCCTGAAAAAATATCCGGACTATCACTTAGCCGCTCGCCACGCCCAGCGCGCACATCATCCACAAACTGGCGGTGCGTTTGATTGAGCACGCTCTGCCAAAAATCTTCCGACGCTTCATCCATAGGCTGGAAGGGGTCTAAAAAGGCTTTATTCTCACCAGCTGTCAGCACCCGTCGCTCAACACCAATTCGCTCAATCGCCTCTTCAAAACCGAATCCTGCATAAATGACGCCGATTGAGCCCACCAAACTCACTGGCGAGGCAACAATTTCATCAGCCGCTGCAGCTATGTAATAAGCGCCGCTGGCACCGAGATCTTCAATGACCGCGATAATCGGCTTATCACCCTGCTCACGCAATCGCATGATTTCCGCATAGATACGCTGAGACTGCACAGGACTGCCACCGGGGCTATTGATATGCAGCACCACCGCAGCCGCACTCTCGGAATCCCAGGCCCGGTTCAAGCCCTTGATGATACGCTCCGCGTTGGCTGGCGAATCACTTGCAATCACACCATTGACTTCTACGATACCCAAGTGGCGCTGAGCGGGCATTGCCGTCCCTGAAGAGTCCCAAAAAAGGCTATACACAGAGGTAAATAACGTCACTAAAACAACCGTGAGTAGCATTAAACGGAAAAACAGCTTCCAGCGGCGTGCGCGGCGCTGCTCGGTTAATACGCCATCAATCCAACGGTCCATCATGCCCATTTGCGCTAGCCGCTGGCGCTCGCGTAGCGCTTCAGCACTATCACCCGGCGCGCCTGCCATTGCATCCGTTTTGCCTGATGCTACCTCTGGCCCTTCTGTCCAGCGATCGTCGCTCATAAACTATCCTTATGTAGACGCCTGATGCAGGCTCAGGTCGCTAACCGTGCAACCTATCGAAAAGCTCTTCTACGCTATGAGCGATCCACTTGGGACGGCTCAGTGCCAAACGTTCTGGCGTATGCACTCCATAGGTAACCCCCACGCGGTCCATGCCGATGGCTCGTGCCATTTCAAGATCGTATTCGGTATCGCCCACCATCACCGCCCGCTCCACCGGCACCTCAAGCTCTGCTAGCAGCTCTGACAGCATTTGCGGGTGCGGCTTTGATCGCGTTTCATCCGCTGTACGGCTGGCATGAAACCATGCTCCACTGCCTGTTTCAGCAAAAATTCGATCCAGACCACGGCGACTCTTGCCTGTAGCTACCGCCAAGCGTTGTTGTTCACGACCGTGTAGACGCGCGATATGCGCCTCTACGCCCGCAAAAAAAAGCATGGGTGTAGTATCTCTAGTGACAAAGTGGTGTGAGTAGCGCTCGCGAAGACACTCGGCTTGAACTGGCAAAATACCCGGGCACAGTTGTGCAATTGCCTCCGGCAGCCCCAGACCAATAATATCTTCAACTTCAGCCGCGGTAAGCTCTCCCCATTCAGCCTCCAACGCAGCGGCCTGCATGCACGATACAATACGCGGCACCGAGTCCATCAACGTGCCATCCCAATCAAAGATAATCAGCTCGTACTGCATTGCAGCTCCTCAGTGCAGGGCAAGTTAGCGAAAGCAAGTTAGTGAAAAGCAGTTTATTGACGGGCACGCTTTAACGTTTCTTCCAAGGTTTCAGGCAGCGGTGCTTTCACCGTGACCGGACGACCATTACCAGGTTCTGGAAACGTCAATGCACGGGCATGCAGAAAAAGTCGCCCTAAGCCTAACTGCTTGGTAAGCAGACCGCTTTCACGGGTCGCATATTTATCATCGCCGAGTAGCGCATGGCCCGCATGGGCTGCATGCACGCGAATTTGATGGGTGCGGCCCGTGACCGGTTCGGCCTCGATAAGGGTTACTTTTTCGAAGGTTTCGACGACTGAAAAATGGGTGCGCGATACTTTACCATTGGGATCCACCCGCACCCGGCGCTCGCCATTCCCCGCATCAAAGCGATCTAGCCGAGCACTCTCGTAAGTTTTACGCGCTGGCCAGCGACCGCTGACTAAGGCCAGATAACGCTTATCCATGCCATGTTTTTTCAGTGACTCGTTGAGCGTCACTAGCGCATCGCGAGATTTGGCAAGCAGCAAACAGCCTGACGTATCACGATCCAATCGGTGGACCAGCTCTAAAAAGCTTAAATCATCGCGCACCTGACGCAGTGCTTCGATCAAACCAATTTTAACGCCGCTGCCGCCATGGACAGCCAAGCCAGAGGGTTTATTAAGCACCATCCAGTCAGGGCCTTCCATGATAACGCTGCCCACTAGCAGGTCGCGTAGGTTATCGCTTACTTCCTTGACTGCTTCGCGAGGCGCTAAACGAAGTGGCGGAACGCGCACTAAATCACCCGCCTGTAAGCGGTAATCGACCTTTACGCGCTTTTTATTAACGCGCACTTCGCCTTTACGCACAATACGGTAGATAAGCGCACGAGGCGCTCCCTTCAGACGCGTCATGAGAAAATTATCAATTCGCTGCCCAGCCTGTTCCGGGGCGATATCCACCCACTGTACTTCACGCCCTTCGGACATTACCGCTTACTCCTGCTGGAATTCTATAACGTAAGGCTAAAAACGGCATTCTAACGTAGACCCAAGGGCATTGCGTCAATTGCTGGTCGTTCTCTTTACTGTTATATTCCAAATCGTTCACCAGCCGAGCGCAGAAGGCTTTCTCGTCTAGCACTAGCGACTAGCTATTCAATGGCTAATTAGTTAATAAATAGTTAATTGGCTAAATTGACTAGCAGAAAGCATCAAACGCCGAGCTTGGTTAATGCGCCTGCCCGACTAACACGCAGGCCTGAGCACAATAAACGGCACCAGTGTACGCATTGTCCGTTTTAGCGAATTAACATTAGACCTTAAAAATGCAGTAACTCTGTCGCCCGTTTTGATATCGGCAGAGGGAAATTAAGCCTTGCCTTCAACGGCAGGCAGTAACTAAAACGCCACGTTTTGAGCTGCCCCCTCCTTATTCGTCAAAAGGTGCTGGCTGACTCAGAACGACAAGTTCAACGCTGTGCCGGTGGCCGGCGTTGGTGAATCGATGAATGCCAGGTGTTGGCGGTGTCAGCAGGGCCGGATGGACGTGACAGCCACCGGAACACGTCCTGCCTCCGCCACGTACTCAACGCCCTATTGGCCGGGTCGGCGATGACGCCTTCCCGGCTTGACGCGTCAGCATAGCTATGCGCCGAGCACAAGCACGCAGCAACCAGCGGTTCGCCTACGTCACCCCATAGGCAGTTCGCCGGTACGCAACGCTATGCGAGACACTATGAAACGGATGCTTATTAATGCGACCCAGCCCGAAGAGCTGCGTGTCGCTTTAGTTGATGGACAACGTCTGTACGATCTGGATATCGAGTCAGGCGCTCGAGAACAGAAAAAAGCCAATATCTATCGCGGTAAAATTACCCGCGTAGAACCCTCCCTTGAAGCTGCTTTTGTCGACTATGGCGCAGACCGTCACGGCTTCCTGCCGCTTAAAGAGATTTCCCGTGAGTACTTTGTAAAAGATGTTTCGGGCCGCCCGAGCATTAAAGAAGTGCTTAAAGAGGGTCAGGAAGTCATCGTTCAGGTGGACAAAGAGGAGCGTGGCAATAAAGGCGCTGCGCTAACGACGTTTGTTAGCCTCGCTGGTCGCTTCTTGGTGCTAATGCCCAACAACCCGCGCGCGGGTGGCATTTCACGGCGCATTGAAGGTGACGAACGCAGCCAGTTGAAAGACGCCATGGGCCAGCTTACCGTGCCCGACAAAATGGGGCTGATCGTGCGCACTGCAGGCATTGGCCGCAATCCGGAAGAATTACAGTGGGATTTGGATTACCTGGTTCAAGTATGGGAGTCAATTACCACCGAAGCCGCCAAGCGCGCTGCACCGTTTTTGATCTACCGTGAATCTAACGTCATCATCCGCGCCATGCGCGATTACTTACGTCAGGACATCGGCGAAGTATTGATCGACAGCCCCGAGATTCATGCAGAAGCGCTGGGCTTTATTCGCCAGGTCATGCCCTCTTATCAGCAGAAGATCAAACTCTACGCGGATGAAGTACCGCTTTTCTCCCGCTTTCAGATCGAATCGCAAATCGAGACGGCCTATCAGCGCGAAGTGAAGCTGCCTTCGGGTGGGTCGATTGTTATCGATCACACCGAAGCACTGGTCTCAATCGATATCAACTCCGCCCGCGCTACCCGTGGTAGCGATATCGAAGAAACCGCCCTACAAACGAACTCTGAAGCCGCCGACGAAATTGCTCGTCAGCTACGCCTGCGCGACATTGGTGGCTTAGTGGTTATTGACTTTATCGACATGGGGCCTGCGCGCAACCAGCGTGAAGTTGAAAACCGCATGCGCGATGCCCTCAAGCTTGACCGCGCACGAGTGCAAATTGGCCGTATCTCTCGCTTTGGCCTGATGGAAATGTCACGCCAGCGCCTGCGCCCATCGCTGGGTGAAACCAGCGGCGTGGTATGCCCGCGCTGTAATGGTCAAGGCACCATTCGTGACGTGCGTTCGCTCTCGCTCTCCATCATGCGCCTGATTGAAGAAGAGGCGATGAAAGAGAATAGCGCGCAGATTCGCGCCATTCTGCCGGTGCCTGTCGCCACTTACCTGCTTAATGAAAAACGCAGCGTGCTGGCTGACCTTGAGTCCCGCCAGGGCGTACGCGTCGTCCTGCTGCCTAATCCCGATATGGATACGCCGCACTACGACGTTCAACGCCTGCGCGATGACCACTTAGATGAGGACGACACTCAAAGCCTCTCAAGCTTCGAGCTTTCCACCGATACTGAAGTCGGCAAAGAGCCGACGCCTAGCTTCGTGCCGCCCGCTCAACGCGCCGAAGCAGCGGTTAAAAGCGTTACCCACAACGCGCCCGCTCCCGCATCGTTACAAACCGAAGAGAAGGCGCCTGCCGCTTCTCCCGCGCCTGTAGCGAAATCAGCGCCAGCGTCCAGCGAGCAACCCAGCGTGATCGGTCGCTTTATGCGCGGCTTTGCTAAATTGCTGGGCGGCGACGACACCCCGGCTGAACCCACGCCTACGCCGAAAGCTGAAACCCCAGCACCGCGTAGACAGAGCGAGCGTAAATCTAATCAGCGCAGCAGCGAATCGCGGCAACGCTCCTCACGCCCCGAGCGTGGCGACAACGCTAGCCGAAACGAGCAGCGCAACGACAGCAATAACCGAACTGAGCAGAAAGCTGAGCAAAAAATCGAACAGCGCAGCAGCACGCCGCGCCCGGCCAGCGATGATAGTAATGATAAGCGCAGTGGCCCTAGCCGCACACGCAATCGTCGTCGTCATCCTCTGCAAGATGATAACAATGCTCAGGAAAACAACAACGCTGTAAAAGATACCAATAGCAACGAGAATGCTGGCAAAGCGGCACTGCAGAAAGAGCCTCGTCGTGACGCTGCGCGCGAAAATCAGCGCGAAGAAGCGGCCAAACAGCCTGTCGATGATGGCAAGCCGAAGCGTACGCGCAACAATCCGCGCAACCGCACACGCACCCAGGCGGTTAATCCTGAGGCAGAAGCTGAGCAGCTAAAACTGCAGGCAGAAGCGCCGAAGGAAACGCCAGCATTAGTAGAAACTTCAGAGTCCGTGGAAGCAGCGCTGCAAACAGCTGAAAATAAGCCTGCACCGGCGACAACTCAGCCCGTCGAAACGACTGAGCAAGCCGATAGTGAGACAACCGCTGATCATCCAGCGGTAGTGAATAGCAAGGCACGCAAATCAACGCATCAGCGTCGCCAACCCAAAGCTGCACCAGGGGCTCATGCTGACAGCGTTCAGGAAGAAACGCCTGCTCAGCAACAAGTGGCTGCTCAACCAGTAGAAGCCGAGGCGAAAACCAGCGATGAGGCGATGGCAACGCCATCTGTGGAAGCAACTGAGACTCAGAAAACTGAGACCGAGGTAACTGAGTTTAATAAGCTCGCAGAAAATGCGCTTAAGCCAGCGCCGACTGAGACTGTATCAACACAGACAGCACCTGAAGCCGCTGAACAGTCCCTAGCGGCTGAAGCTGATGCAGAGCCGACCGAAGCCAAGCAAGTGAGTGTAGACGTTGAAGCAGCAAGCTCAAGCGTTGCTGAGAGCGTCACCGAGACTCAACCTGCCCCGCCGATTGAAGAGCAGTCCAGTGACAAAATGCCGGGTGAAGAGCCTAATCGCGAAGAAGCTAATCACGAAGAGACTAGTCATGAAGAAGCTAAGCGTGAAGAGCTAATGCGCGAGCAACCACAGCCTAGCGAAGCGCCAGCAGTTGAAGCAAAACCTGAGTTGGCTGTAGAGCCTCAGCGCGCTCAGCCGATAGCAAGCGAAGCATCTGTTGAAGCTGCTCCAGAAGCGCTTACAGAAACGATTGCAGAAGCTACTACAGAAGCTCCTCAAGAAGCTGAAAATATGCCTAAACCACGCCGTCGCCGCACCCGTGCGCACAATGATCCGCGTGAAAAGCGCAAGCAAGCACAACAAGACACTCACTCCGAATAAAACGGTTGCGTGTTGTAGTAACAAAAACCCCGCCTAGGCGGGGTTTTTGTCTTTTATAATATGGTGGTAGATTCTATGAATTTATAAGTCGTGGCTCTGGCTCTAACCGCACCCCAAAGCGCGCCTCGACTTTATCGGCGATTGCACTGGCCGTTTTAATTAGCCCCTGACGATCTCCACCACCAAAATGCACCAGTACCAGCGCTTGATGCTGATGCACGCCGAAAGCACCATCTCGCATGCCTTTTAAGCCACACTGGTCAATGAGCCAACCTGCCGCCAATTTGGTTTGGCCTTCCTGTTGTGGAAAATGGGGCATGATGGGGTATATTTTTAGTAGCTGCGCCACCCATTGATCACTGACGAGTGGGTTTTTAAAAAAACTTCCTGCATTAGCCAGCACCTGGGGGTCGGGCAGTTTCTCACGCCGAATGGCACACACCGCTTCAGCCACCTCAAGCGGCGTGGGTGGCTGAGGTAATCGTGCAGCAAGATCGCCATAATTAAGTCGCGGCGTTGGCTGGCGTGATAAACGCAAGACAAGCTGGGTAATCACTACTTTATTGGCCAGAGCGCCTTTAAATACACTGTCACGATAACCAAAGGCGCACTCTTTTGCGCTCAGCCAATACGTATGGCCCGTGGCAAACTCCATCACCTGTACAGCTTGCAGGGTGTCGGCAAGCTCAACGCCATAGGCGCCAATATTTTGCACCGGCGCCGCTCCACAGCAGCCGGGAATTAACGCCAAATTTTCAATTCCCCACAGGCCGCGCTGGACAGTTGCCATCACTAAGTCATGCCAATTAACCCCGGCCCCTACATGGGCATACACACTCCCCTGCTGCCGAGTAAGCCACCACTGCTGCAGAGCGGGCCTCACGACCAAACCCGGCAACTTTTCAGGCAGCAGTACATTGCTACCACCCCCTAACAGGGTCACTGGCCAACCTTTGTGGCGAGCATGGGCAAGCGTAGCGCGCAGTGCAGACAGCGTGCTAGGTGCGACAAAGTACTCTGCTCGGCAAGGTAGCTTCAGCGTATTGGCGGAGGTTAATTCAACGCCTCTATCAATGTTCATGTGTTCAGCCACATCATCAGTCACATTACCGCTCACGCTGAAGATGTTGAATAAGCCCATTTGATGCGGCTTCAATCATATTAATAACGTTTTCAAACCCTTCCTCACCACCATAGTAAGGATCTGGCACTTCAACGCCGGGCGTACCAGCAAAGTCCAAAAACAGGCCAATATACGCCCTGCTATTAGCAGGCTTCAGCTCACGCATGGCGCGTAAATTATCCTGACCCATACCCAGCACATAGTCGAACTCAGTAAAATCCTGCTCACTGAGCTGGCGGGCACGCAGGCCGCTTAAATCAACACCACGCCGCTTTGCTGCCTGCTGGGCGCGCTGATCCGGCGCTTTGCCCACATGCCAATTACCCACGCCACAGGAATCTACTTCCACCTCATTGATCATCCTGGCTCTTTCAAGGGCACGGCGAAAAACACCTTCAGCAGTGGGCGAGCGGCAAATATTTCCCAAACACACAAATAGCACTTTCACTGCAGCGCTCCTCACTTACTGATTAACAATTTGACTGAGCAATTAGCGCCCGAACACGCGCCAGATCTTCAGCCGTATCCACACCCGTCGGGTTTACCTCACAAGCCAACGCCACCTGGATCAAATGGCCATTCTGCAGTGCGCGCAGCTGCTCAAGCTGCTCTAGCTGTTCAAGGCTTGAGGCTGGCCAATCGCGGTAAGCGGCTAAAAAACCGGCGCGGTAAGCATATAAACCAATATGGCGCAGCCAGGCATCCGTTGCCAGCAGCGCGGGCGGTGCTTTGAACTGCTCACGATCCCAGGGAATTGGCGCCCGGGAAAAATAGAGCGCCCGGCCTTGAAGCGTACGCACCACTTTAACCACATTGGGGTTAAACAGGGTGGCGACATCATTGATAGGCTCCGCTAGCGTTGCTATCGACGCCTCAGCGTCATCGGCTAAACGCAGCGCCACCTGATTAATCAATGCGGGGGGAATTAGCGGCTCATCGCCCTGTACATTCACCAATAGTGCGTCACTCGCCAACCCCAGCACATCCGCCACTTCCGCCAAGCGGTCAGTGCCTGAAGGATGATCATCGCGGGTCATAATAACTTCGGCACCATACGACAGCATAGCATCACGAATACGGCTATCATCCGTTGCCACCACGACTCTGCCAGCGTGGCTTTGGCAGGCACGGCGCCATACATGAGCAACCATCGGCTCACCGGCAATATCTAAGAGCGGCTTGCCTGGTAACCGAGTGGAGCCATAACGTGCAGGCACAACGACTGTAAAATCAGGGAAAGCCATCAAGCGCCTCCTGAACGTCCTGGTGAGCGCCCTGGTGAAGTGTGTAGCTTTTCATCGGCATCCATGATGCGTGCTTCTTCCGGCAACATCACCGGAATACCCTCTTGGATAGGATAGGCTAAGCCATCGTAATGACAGCGCAGCTCTTGGGCTTCGCGATCATATTTAAGTTTACCGTTACACAATGGGCAAACTAGCATTGCCAGCAGTTCCTTATCCATACACATATCTCCTTTAGGAAAGTGCTGACAGTCGCGCTGTCAGCCAGTGTTCAAACTCAAGTGGAAGCGTTGCCTCTACATCTAATACCCAGCTATTGGGTGGCGCGAAGTCGTAACACTTCACGGCGTCTTTGGCGGTCATGATAAGCGGGCGAGACTCCGCAAAGTTAAGCGCTTCAGTGCTAAAGCGCTGGTGATCTGCCAATGGGTGCCAATCGCCCGTCACGCCCAGCGCCGTTAACGTGCGAAAGAATCGTTCGGGATGACCAATTCCTGCTACGGCGTGCACCGGCAGGCTAAACGGCAAGGGAGTTAACGGAAATTTTTTGCCGTCTTCCAGGCGGCGCCAGCAGAGCGGCGCTAATTGCATAGTAGTGACAGAGTCAATGGGTAATGGTTGTTGTACGGGCCCATTGACGATCACTGCGTCCACACGCTGTAACCGACTAGGCGACTCGCGCAGCGGCCCGGCAGGCAGGCAGCGGCCATTACCCAGCCCACGGGCACCGTCGATCACTAACAGTTCGACATCCCGAGCCAATGCCAAATGTTGCAAGCCGTCATCACTCAAGATGATATCGCACCCCGCTTCCACCAGCGCCTGAACACCTCGCGCACGCTTAGGATCCGCCACCACTGGCAGTCTGGTTTGTTGCGCCAGCATAAGAGGCTCATCGCCGCTTTCAGCGACGTTAGTGCTGGCAGTTACCATGAGTGGGTATTGCAACGCTTTACCACCGTAACCACGGGTAACAATGCCCGGCGACCACCCTTGCGCCACCAACCTGCGTGCCAACCACGCCACCAGCGGTGATTTCCCAGTCCCGCCTAAGGTTATATTGCCTACTACGATAACCGGCACTGGGGCTTGCCATGAAGCTTTTCTACCGCTTAGGTAGGCCTGCTCACGGCGCGCCATGCCCCACTGATAAAGCGCGCCCAAGGGCACCAACGGCCAGAGCCATTGACTACCTTGATAGGCCCCTCGCAGCCAGCGCTCTGCCAATTTCATTGCACTTCTTGAAACTGTAGCTGATGCAGTGCCGCATAGGCACCATTAGCATCCAGTAGCGCTTGATGGGGCCCCTCTTCAATAATGCGCCCCTGATCCATCACAATAATCCTGTCTGCCCGCTCAATCGTAGATAAGCGGTGCGCAATCACTAAGGTAGTTCGCCCTTCACAAACACGCTCTAGGGCTTTTTGGATATAGCGTTCAGACTCGGTGTCCAGCGCTGAGGTGGCTTCATCAAGCACCAACAGCGGCGCGTCTTTATAGATCGCTCTAGCAATCGCTAACCGTTGACGTTGGCCGCCGGAAAGCATCACACCGTTTTCACCGACAATGGTGGCATAACCATTTGGGAGCTTTTCAATAAATTCATGGGCATAGGCAGCTTCAGCAGCAGCCTTAACGGCGTCGAGATCAGGATTTTCCACTCCGTAGGCGATATTATCGGCAATAGAGGCGTTAAATAGCGTTACCTGTTGAGAGACTAACGCAATCTGCTGACGCAGCGGGCCCAAGGCGTACTCATCAATATCAATACCATCGATCCGGATACTGCCTTCACTGAGACGATAAAAGCGCGGCAACAGGCTAACTAGCGTTGACTTACCGCTCCCAGAGCGGCCCACGATGGCGACGAGCTCCCCGGGCGCCAAGCGAAGATTAATATTGTGTAGCACGTTGGGCTGATCAGCGTCGTAGCGAAAACTGACATTATCGATTTCTACGTCACCGCTTAAACGGTGCGTGATACGCTTACCCTCATCAGGCTCGGGTGCCATATCCAGTAGCCCAAAGAGTTCAGATGCCGCTGCAATTCCTTTTTGGATTTCACCATTAATCTCTGTTAACTGGCGCACGGGTTTAATCATTAACGCGGCGGCGGTAATAAAGGCAACGAACTCTCCTGGGGTCATGTTCGCCATGAGTGAAGGCGCCATCGCCAGCCAGACCAGCATTGCCATTGAGATAGCCACCAGCATCAGTATCACGGGTGAACTGACTGCGCGGGTCATGGCTTCTTTCATACTTTGGCGACGATTCTCTTCACTGACTCGCTCAAAGCGCTGCTTCTCATACGCTTCTGCACCGTGTGTACGCACGACCCGGTAACCGGATAGCGCTTCTGAGGCGATATGCGTTACATCCCCCATGGAGTGCTGAATGCGCTTTGAAATACGTCTAAAGCGTTTACTAACGTAGTTGACCACTAAGGCAATAATCGGTGTCACGCCCAAAAACAGCAGCGTAAGCATCCAATTAGTCCATAGTAGATAGAGGATCAAGCCAACCACAAAGAGGCCTTCGCGAAGAATAATCGTGACCGCCTGAGTGGCGGCCCCGGCGACCTGTTCAACGTGGTAGGTAACCCGCGAGACTAATTGACCGCTTGAGTGGTGGTCAAAAAACCAGCCGGGCAGATGGAGCAGATGGGCAAAAACATCACAACGCAGGGTGTGTATCACGTAACGGCCTACGTAGGACATAAAATAGGTGCTTAAAAAAGTACCTACCCCCCTGGCAGAGAACATAATGATCACAAAGAGTGGCAGAAATAGCCTGAACGCAGCATCGGGGTTTTGTATGCCATCAATCAGGCGCTTCATCATCTCCGCCAGCGCAGTACTCGACGCGGCATAAATGACAAACCCCACCAGCGCCAGCGCAAACGCTCGCCAATGTGGTTTTACGTAACTCAATAACCGTTTATAGATACCCCAGCTTGACTCAGTCACACGCGCTCCTGGCAATAGTGTGCAATGCGGAGGATTCTACCTTATGCCAGCGAGCTTCAACACCGGTTACGTCGACCCGGCAGTGGACGCGTCGTCTGGATCTGAACAGGCTGCTCTGCCTCTAGCCAAAAACGTAGTGCCCCATCATGAGCGGTATTCCATAGACAGCTCTCCTGCTGGCGAAAACGACGCACTACCGGGTCAACCGGATGTTGAAAAGGATTCTCCCGCCCTGCGCTAAAAATGACATGCTCAGGCGCCGCATGGCGCACAAACTGAATCCCCGAACTGGTGGCACTGCCATGGTGCCCTGCTACTAGAACACTTAACGGCGGCTCGACCGCTAATAAAAAGCGGCGCTCAATCTCGGTACTTACGTCGCCGGTAATGAGTAATCGCTGCTGACCAGTGCTTACCTCTAACACACATGAACGATCATTGGCTGAAAACGCATTGGCGCCAGCAGGCGGCCACAGGATGCGGTAATTAACCCCATCACGCTGCCATGCTTGACCGCGCTGGCAGGGGGTAGCGGTGAGAGGCAATTGCTCGCCCAATGGCAACATCCACTGATCGACCTGATGATCAGCCAACAAAGCGCTTACACCCCCCGCATGATCATTATCCGCGTGGCTGACAATCACTTGATCAAACTGTTGGCCCGGTGACCAGAGTGTTTCCAGCGGCATAAAACCGCCACGAAAGCGCGGCCCAGTATCGTAGAGAAGACGATAATTTTCACTACGCAATTCGATCAACTGCCCTTGCCCTACATCGTACACGCTAACGCTTACCGCCCCTTGGGGAGAGTCCTCAGACAACGACCACCAAGGAAGCGTGACGACTAACGTGGCAGAGGCCACCCGCAACCCAGGTAACACGGCAGGCAGCCCCCAGCACAGCGACATCAACAGCAAGGCGAACGCCAATGGGTAGGTGAGTAGTCGGTCTGGCTCCCACAACGGCCACTGTTTCACAGATACCGTTAGCAAGAAGTGGAAAACGCCAAGAGCAACCTCAAACAGCCACCACAACCCATGGCTCAACCACGGTACAGGTGATAACAACCACCCCAGTAGCGCTGTCGGCACCATGATAGAACTCACCCACGGCACGGCTATTAAGTTAATTAACGGTGCGGCGGGGGCCACCCTGCCAAAAGCTATTAGTACCGCGGCAGCCATCAACGGTGCTAACAGCAACTGCGTTCTAACCAGCGCCCAACACCAACCTTTAACTCCCCTTGGGCGCTGGCGCCCTTGCCAGATAATGATTAACCACGCCACCGCCACAAATGATAACCACATGCCAGGACGCCATAAGGCCAAGGGATCAACGATAAGCACCAGACCGAGGGCTAACCACCACCCCTGCCAAGGGCTTGGCGCATGACGCCCACTAAGTACCCAAAGGCCAATCAGCGTCATCACCATCGCCCGCATGGCTGGCGGTGCCATACCGGCAAGCGTGGCATAGCCAACGCAAGCCACCGCAGCACTCCACCATGGCCAAGTTCGCATTCGCCAGTTGGTAGGCGTGGCAAAGCGCGCCGCTAGCTTCGCTAGCAATAGCACGAACGAGGCCACCAGCCCTACATGCAGACCAGAAATCACCACCAAGTGGGTAGTGCCTGTTGCGTTTAATAGCGACCAGTCATCTTGGGTCAACTGTTCGCTATCGCCCAGGGTAAGCGCCGCTAACCAACGTTTCGTGCGCTCGCTAAGCGACTGTTGAGCTAGAAAGTCGAGCGCAAACTGACGTAATGAAGGGGCAGTGGCTGCCATGCGAACAGGTGGTGGCTCTTGTCGCAAATAACCGGTGGCGTGAATACCTTCGCGCCACAGCCACTGTTCAAAGTTGAAGCTACTCGGATTGGCAAAACCACTAGGCGGGCGTAAGCGTAGCGTCATTCGCCACTGCTCACCGGGCTTAAACACGGCATCGCTGTAAGCCGTTACTCGCACCTTGGAAAGCGCTGAACAAGAGGGGCGCTGTGCAGGCCCCGTGCACTTATTGACGTGCAGCAACAAGCGCGTTGCATCGCCCACTGGCTGGGCTGTTAAAACCTTCACTTCGACGGCGAGATCCACGCCGCTTACCCCCGCAGGTAAACGGCTAGTCCATTCGCGCTGCACCCCAACAAATACCCACACTGCAATAAGCAACCAAACCACATGCCGCGGGCACCACACTACTACCAGTAAAAAAGCGACCAAAACACAGCCAAGAAGGAGGTGCGATGTGGTATACGAGATGACGCTATTCCAAGCAAAAACACCCCCAAGTAGAGCCGCTATGGCGGTGGGTATGGCAATACCTAACCGCATACAGCCCTCCTTAGCGACAGTTGATTGCTTGACTAGCATAGCCGAAGGGCAATGCTATATGGATAATAGGCAAAATTGATAAGTAAGAGTATCTGTCATGCCGCGCCGGTTCCTGCAGCGCTACATGCCCAAACCCGACACTATCAGGAAACAGCGCTCGCTGCGTTTTATGGCACCGCTGATTGCAGATCCGGGCTTGTGGCTTTTAACTCGCCGAAGCGTTGCGAATGCGTTTAGCGTGGGCGTCTTTTGCGCCATGCTGCCAATCCCCTTCCAAATGGTGGTAGCAGCCCTGGGCGCGCGTTTAACGCGCTGTAACTTAGCGCTATCGATTGGCTTGGTGTGGATTACCAACCCGTTGACCATGCCGCTGATTTTTTACGGTAATTATCGCATCGGTACGTTCATACTAGGCGCGCCAGTACGGGAAGCACCCTCGCGTATTTCCACGCGCTGGATTGCCGAGCAGATGCACGACATTATGCCGCCATTAATTGTCGGCTCACTGGTCACAGCGATCATTTTAGCCATCGTCGTCAATATAGGTATCCGTCTGATCTGGCGCTGGCACGTCTCCCATAACTGGAAGCGCCGCCGCCTAAAGAGAAGGCAGCGGCGCGCGCGAATTGAAGCAGAGTTTGATGATTGAACTTGATGACTGAGTTAGATGACTGAGCTTGACGATTAGGATTAATGACCAGGCTTGATCATCAGCCTAAATCACTAACGCCCAGGCGTCTGCTCAATCAATTTACCCGCATCCAGCTTCAGGATACGGTCTTGGTGAGCGGCAAGCCCCACGTCATGGGTAACGATCACAAACGCACAGGCACTCTCTTTTGCCAGTTCATCCATGAGCGCCAATATGGTCGCCGCCGTGGTCTGGTCAAGATTACCCGTGGGCTCATCCATCAATACCAAGCTTGGGTCAGTCACCAATGCCCGAGCGATTGCCACCCGCTGACGCTCACCGCCTGAAAGCTCACCCGGCTTATGGTTTGCACGTGGCCCCATGCCTACCCGCTCGAGTATCTGCATGGCGCGCTGCTCGGCCGTTTTTTTCGACTGGCCGCGAATAATCAACGGCAAAGCCGCATTTTCGACCGCAGTAAACTCCGCCAGCAAATGGTGGAATTGGTACACAAAACCAATATAGCGGTTTCTAAAACGACCCAGCGCTGCTTCATTCAAGCCTGACAGCGGCTCACCAGCAATCACCACACTGCCGTTGCTCGGGCGATCAAGACCGCCCAACAGGTTAAGCAGTGTGGTCTTGCCTGAACCAGAACTGCCGACGATGGCAACCCGTTCACCGGCACGCACCTGCAAATTTAACCCATCCAACACCGTTAGGTCTTGGGGGCCTTCGCTGTAAGTTCTGGTCAGCCCCTGGCAGTCAAGCATAATGGCGGCTTCTTGAGGTGTTTCCATGGGCATACTCATTTCTGCATTCTCATGTCGAAAACCGTTATTCATAGCGCAACACATCCGCTGGCTGAACCCTTGCCGCTCGCCAGGCAGGATAAAGCGTTGACAGGAACGTCAGTCCAAACGCTGCTAATACGATGCGAGTAACATCATCCCAGTGCAGGCGAGAAGGCAGGTCACTAATGAAGTAGACACCCGCATCCAGGAACTGAATGCCCAGCACGCTCTCTACCCAGCCGATTAGGTCAGCAATCGTCAGTGCCAACAACACACCGACCGCCACGCCTATCGCTATGCCAATTATCCCGATGGCCATGCCTTGAACAATAAAAATGCCCATAATCGAACGGGGTGTTGCGCCAATGGTACGCAAAATCGCGATATCAGCGCGCTTATCGGTGACTACCATGACCAGCGTAGAGACGATATTAAACGCAGCAACCGCGATAATGACGGTTAACAACAGCGCAATCATGCGCTTTTCCATCTGTATTGCTTGGAATAAATTGCCGTGGGAGAACGTCCAGTCGCTGCCGCTATAACCTGGGCCAAGCTCATTAAGAATCGCTTGGGTTTCACTTCCGGCTACAAATAGATCATCCAGCTCCAGACGTAAGCCACCTACCGTATCGCCCATGCGCGCCAGGGTTTGCATATCTTCAATATTGGCGTAGGCCAAATTGGCATCTAAATCAGCGCCAACGCTGAAAATACCGCTAACGGTAAAACGTTTTAAACGCGGAAATACGCCGGCTGGTGTAATCGAAGCTTCCGGCACCAGTAGCGTCACACGATCACCCACACCGACACCTAAGCTTCGCGCCAGCATTGAACCCAGTACAACGTTCCATTCACCAGGAACAAGGTCTGCAAGCTCGCCTTGACGCATATGCCGACCAATGATCGACACGCGATCCTCCCAATCCGGGTTAATGCCATTCACCATCGCCCCTTGATTGCGCCCAGAAGCGGAGAACATACCCTGCTGCTCAACAAAGGGCGCCGCGCCGATCACTCGCTCGCGCTGCATCAGCTCCTCAGCCAAGGCCTGCCACTCGACCATGCCCTCGCGGGACTCAATTTTGGTGTGCGGCACCATGCCTAAAATGCGCGTGCGTAGCTCATGGTCAAAGCCATTCATCACCGACAACACCAGGATCAGTACAGCGACCCCCAGCATTAACCCCAGCATTGAGGTAAGCGAAATAAACGAAATAAAGTGGTTCCGGCGTTTAGCGCGCACGTAGCGCAGCCCCACCAGAAAAGGCAAACGATCAAGCATGGCGTCATTCCTTATCAATAAGCGCTCATGGTACGGTTTTTTTAGTGTCTCTGCATGTTCAAACGGCCATTAGAGCTACCAGCCTTGTGAGCGTTCAGATTAAAACGTTACGCTTGCAACTTGCCCCGCCACCGCCTACATTGCGCCGATTTACGGCTGCCTCTGGGGCAACCCTCTTTTCCAACTCGACAAAGGCACTCATGACGTTGGCGACTATGACTTATCGTTTGCTCCCCGAATGGTATCCCCAGGATGGCATTCAACTGACTTGGCCGCGCCACGACGGCGACTGGGCACCTCTATTGTCGCGCATTGAAGCCACGCTGGAGCGTATTGTCATTGCCACTGCGCACTATCAGCGTGTGCTTATTTGCGTACCTGATGAGCTTACAAAAGCGCGCTTAGCCGCCACCTTTGATGCCTATGGGGTACCCGCTGAGCAGCTGCTGCTAATTGTCGCACCCACGGATGACACTTGGGCTCGTGACCATGGGCCGATCAGCGTTGTTGATACACAAGGCCAACGGTTAATGCTGGATTACACGTTCACCGGCTGGGGAGGGAAATTTCCCGCTGAGCGCGATAACCAGCTAACTCAGTGGCTTGCCGATGCTGGCATATGGTCCTGCCCGGTGGAGTCGCGCGATTTAGTGCTGGAAGGGGGTGGTATCGAAACCGACGGTGAAGGTACCCTGCTCACCACTCAAGCGTGCCTACTTAACCCTAACCGCAACCCCTCACTTTCCCGTGAACAGGTAGAGTCACAGCTTGCTCAAGATTTTGGCGTTGACCGAGTACTGTGGCTGGCTAATGGCCATTTAGAGGGCGATGACACCGACAGCCACATTGATACGCTGGCGCGCTTTTGTGACCCTGCGACGATTGCCTACGTGCGCTGCGATGATCCTAGCGATCCACACTATCCGGCGTTAGTAGCCATGGAGCAGGAGCTACAGGCTTTCCGGCAGCGTAACGGTGCACCGTATCGGCTTATCGCGCTGCCTTGGCCACAGGCCTGTTTCGACCCTGAAGATGGCCATCGCCTGCCCGCCACCTACGCAAATTTCTTAATCATTAACCAGGCAGTATTGGTGCCTACTTATGGCGACCCTGCGGATGTAACGGCACTGCAAGCACTCGCTGACGCCTTTCCAAACCACACGCTCATTCCAATCGATTGCACCAGTGTGATTCGCCAACACGGCAGCCTGCATTGCCTCACCATGCAGTTGCCTCAGGGTACGCTAGCCCAGGGCACGCTTGCCGCGACCGCTACTTGTTAAGGAGCCTCCATGTCAAAGACACTCACCGTCGGGGTTGTGCAGCAGCCCGCTTGGCCTGATAAAGCCCAAAGCCTAGCAGCGAGTGAAGAAGGCATTCGCAACGCCGTTAAACAGGGCGCTCAACTGGTACTGCTGCAAGAGCTGCACGCCACCCACTACTTCTGCCAATTTGAAGACCCGACAATCTTTGACCTAGCAGAGCCGCTTGATGGGCCTACCGGGCAGCGCCTTGCCGCGCTCGCCAAAGAGCTGGATATTGTGCTGGTCGGGTCGCTGTTTGAACGCCGCGCACCGGGGCTATATCACAATACCGCGGTGGTTTATGACCGCGCGAAAGGCCGCGTCGGGCAGTATCGCAAAATGCATATTCCCGATGACCCAGGGTTTTATGAGAAGTTTTACTTCACGCCGGGTGACCATGATAGCGCCCGCAAAGAAGGCTTTACGCCCATTGAAACCTCGTTAGGCCGCCTGGGTGTGCTGGTCTGCTGGGACCAGTGGTACCCTGAAGCCGCACGGCTAATGGCCTTGGCAGGCGCTGATTTACTGCTCTACCCCACGGCAATCGGCTGGGATCCCAACGATGACAAGGCTGAAAAAAATCGGCAAAAAGATGCCTGGACGGTGATTCAGCGCGCCCATGGGGTGGCCAATGGTTTACCGGTATTAGTCGCCAATCGGGTGGGCTTTGAGGCAGATCACTCCGGCGTCGGCGATGGCATTCAGTTCTGGGGCGGTAGTTTTGTCTGTGGCCCTCAGGGTGAGCTATTGGCCCATGCGGGGGAAGAAACCGAGCAGTTAGTCGTGACACTCGATATGGCACGTAGTGAGAACACGCGGCGTATTTGGCCCTATCTACGTGACCGTCGAGTGGATGCTTATGGTGATCTGACCCGCCGCTACAGGGATTAGGCTTGGCTGAGCTTGCAACACTAGCAGAAAAACAAAACACCTGCCTTGGGTAACCCGAGGCAGGCGTTTTTTAGCAACACACGGCTAGCTACTTCCAGAAATCGCGGATGGAAGCGATACCCTGAGCACCCACGGCGCGGGCGTGGTTGGCATCAAAGCGCGTCATGCCACCCAATGCGAACACCGGCATACCCGCGCGCTCGACCAACTGTTGGAAATCATGCCAACCAAGCGGTGCCACCTCAGGGTGGGACGGGGTGGTTCGCAGCGGCGAAAGGCTAACAAAATCACAGCCTACCACCGCCGCCTGAGTAAGCTGCATCTGGTTATGAGTCGACGCTGACAACCATTTATTTTCAGCAATTGGGCGGCGCTCAAGCTGCATCAAGCGCTCGCTGGTCAGGTGAATACCGTCCGCATCAAGGTGATCAAGCAACGTTGGCTCCCCATTGAGCAGCAACCGCGCACCGTGCTCACGGCATAACGCAAGGGCTCGCTGGGCACGCGCAAGATATGCAGTTTCGTCCAACTGCTTAGCACGTAATTGCACCAAGCGAACGCTGTCTTCACTCAGTGCACGCTCTAGAAATGCATCGAAGCGTGCTTCATCAGGCTCTTCACCGGTTATCAAATATTCGGTGGGCAGCCTAACCGCGCGTAGAATCGGCAAATTTGCCGCTGGAAAAGGATAGTTAGACAGCTCACTCATCGGTACCCAGCGCACCGCCTGCCCTTCGCGACCAAAGGGCTCACCAGCAAACTCATGCACCTGCCATACATCAAGCAAAATGTGCTTGTCGGGGTACTCGTGATGGACGCGAATCAGTGGCTGAGCACAAACGATTTCAATGCCCAGCTCTTCGTGTAGCTCACGCTTCAAGCCTTCAAGGCCAGTTTCATAAGGCGCCAATTTGCCGCCCGGAAATTCCCATAGCCCGCCATGATCAACGTTTGATGGCCGCCGAGCGATCAACACTTGCTTTTGATCGGCGCTGATAATCGCAGCTGCCGCGACGTGAACCCGCCGTTTTACCTTTACGCTCATATACTCGTTACGCCTTTATCTACTGCGCGCACCAACATCAATAGCGTCGGTGCTATCTGCTACGTTTGCCCATCACCACTGCCAGCTAATACTTTCCTAGCGGTTATAATAGCTAACTGCGGTAATCCGCGTTGATAGACACATAGTCATGGGAGAGGTCTGAAGTCCATACCGTGGCACTCTCGTCGCCGCGCCCCAAGTTAATGCGAATAGTAATTTCTGACTGCGCCATTTCGGCACTTCCAGCGGCTTCGGTATAGCCTGCGGCGCGGCCGCCGTGCTCCACTAAGCGCACCTCACCTAAATCAATCACCACTCGGTTCACATCAAAGTCATTCACAGGGGCGCGACCAACGGCGGCCAAAATACGCCCCCAGTTAGCATCTGATGCATAAAGTGCTGTTTTGACAAGCGGTGAGTGGGCGACGGTGAAAGCCACATCAAGCGCCTCTTCACGGCTTTTGGCCTCACCTACTTGAAGAGTAACGAATTTGGTCGCGCCTTCAGCATCACGAATAATCGCCTGCGCCAGCTCGGTCATTACGCGCTGCAAGGCATTGCGGAACACAGCCACCTGCCCTTCATCGGCTATGCGAGCGCCTGTGCCGGTCGCTGCTAACATACAAGCATCATTGGTCGAGGTATCACTGTCCACGGTAATGCAGTTGAACGAGCGATCGACGGTCTCACGCAGCAGACTATCCAGTAGCGGCGCTTCAATAGCGGCATCGGTCACCACAAAACCCAGCATGGTAGCCATATTGGGCTTGATCATGCCCGAGCCCTTGGTGATACCGTTAATTGTTACCGTCTGCTCACCAATTTGCAGCGTAACGGTCGCGCCTTTAGCACGCGTATCAGTGGTGAGAATGCCCTGGCCTGCCTGCTCCCAGGCAGCACTGTCGCTTGAGAGTGACTCAAGCGCGGGTGCCAGTCCTGCTAAAAGACGCTCCATTGGCAGCGGCTCACCAATCACGCCAGTTGAAAATGGCAATACATCGACCTCAGATACACCGAGCTGCTGGGCAAGTGCTGCGCAGCTAGCGCGTGCGTCACGCAGGCCTGTTTCACCGGTACCCGCGTTGGCATTGCCTGTGTTGATTAGCCAGTAGCGCGGTGAACGCCCCTGCTCGCGACACTGCTCAATATGCTGTTTGGCCACCACAACGGGCGCGGCACAAAAGGCATTACGGGTAAATACGCCAGAAACGGTTGCCGTTTCAGGTAACTCAATCACCACTAAATCACGGCGATTCGGCTTTTTAATACCCGCCATTGCAACCCCCAGGCGCACCCCATCAAGGGGGGCTAACGCTGGAAAAGGAATGCTTCCTACCGCCATGATTATCTCCTTTAAACAAGCGCTGAGTTAGGCACTGTCTCAAACAATGCTTCAAACAGGGTCTTAAACATTATCGCCGTTAGCTTAGTTTTCCACAGCACTGCTTATATTTCTTACCCGAGCCACAAAAGCAGGGATCATTACGGCCGACTTTCGGCCCTTCACGGCGTACCGGGCGGCCATCAACAGCAGGTGGCTCTTGTGAGGCCGCTGAGGCTGACTGCTCATTGGTCGGGTCGTCATGCCGGGTGGCCGCAGAAGCCGTTTCACGCTCAAGCGCTTCTCGACGCTGACGTTCAAGGGCATCAACTTCCTCAGGCTGGCGAACCTGAACATGGCTAAGAATCCGCGTAACGTCTGCCTTAATATTCGTTAGCAGATGTTGGAAGAGCTCAAATGATTCACGCTTATACTCTTGCTTAGGATTCTTCTGGGCATAGCCGCGCAGATGGATACCGCGACGCAGGTGATCCATCGACTGAAGGTGCTCTTTCCAACGGGTATCAAGCACTTGCAGCATGACCTGCTTCTCAAAGCGACGAATAAGCTTTTCACCCGCCGCCGCAATCTTGGCTGCATAGGCTTCGCGATGCATGGTTTGCAGTCGTTCGCGCAACTGCTCTTCGCTGAAGCGCTCATCCTCCGCTGCCCACTTAACCACGGGAGCATCAAGATTAAATTCTGTCTTGAGATGCGCTTCCAGGCCAGGCAAATCCCACTGTTCTGGCAGGCTTTGAGGTGGCACATAGTCACTGATCGACGCTTCCATTACCTCTTCACGTATACCAATCACCGCGTCCGCGACATCGTCTGCGGCAAGGATTTCATTACGCTGTTCATAGATTACGCGGCGTTGATCGTTGGCGACATCATCGTACTCAAGCAATTGCTTACGAATATCGAAGTTACGTCCTTCCACTTTCTTCTGGGCACGCTCAACGGCATTGGAAACCATTTTATGTTCGATAGCTTCACCGCGTTCAAGGCCTAGCGCCTGCATTAGGCGCTTGACGCGGTCAGAGCCGAATAGGCGCATCAGGCTGTCTTCTAGGGACAAGAAGAAGCGCGTCGATCCTGGGTCACCCTGACGCCCTGCACGGCCACGCAGCTGATTATCAATACGGCGTGATTCATGACGCTCAGAACCTACTACGTGCAAGCCACCTGCAGCCAGTACACCGTCATGGCGCGCCTGCCATTCAGCCTTAAGCGCATCAATCTGCTCTTGACTGGGGTTCTGCAGCTTGGCGGCTTCGGCCTCCCAGTTCCCCCCCAGCATAATATCGGTACCACGACCGGCCATATTGGTGGCAATGGTAATCGCCCCTGGGCGGCCCGCTTGGGCAATGATCTCGGCTTCACTCTGGTGCTGCTTGGCGTTAAGCACGCTAAATTGAAGCCCAGCCTCACGCATCAGATTGGCGAGATACTCGGATGTTTCGATAGAGGCGGTACCTACTAATACAGGTCGTCCAGCTTCCGTCTCCGCTTTTACATCTTTGATAATCGCTTCATACTTCTCTTCTGCGCTCAGATAGACCAAATCGTTAAGGTCTTTACGAGCCAGCGGACGGTTGGTAGGAATAACCACTACGTCCAGGCCGTAGATCTGGCGGAACTCAAAGGCTTCCGTATCGGCCGTACCGGTCATCCCCGCCAGCTTTTCATACAGACGGAAGTAATTCTGAAAGGTGGTCGAGGCTAGCGTTTGGCTTTCGCGCTGCACCGTGACACCCTCTTTGGCCTCTACGGCTTGATGTAAACCTTCCGACCAACGGCGCCCCGGCATTGAGCGTCCGGTATGCTCGTCAACGATCACCACCTGGCCTTCGGAGACGATATAGTCGACATCGCGGTTATAGAGATAACGGGCACGTAAGGCCGAGTGCATATGTTGAAGCAGGTTAAGGTTTTGCGCCGCGTAGAGGGAGTCATCCGCACCTAGTAAGCCTTCGGCGCGCATCAGCTCTTCAACTTTATTATGGCCCTGCTCTGTCAGCTCGACCTGCTTCTGCTTCTCATCAACCAAGAAGTCACCGACGACTGCAGCTTCTTCATCCTCGATCTCTTCACCCTTTTCAAGCTGCTGGGCTAGTCCATCAACGATTTTATAAAGATCGGTATTTTCATCGACTGCCCCGGAAATAATCAGCGGGGTACGTGCTTCATCAATAAGAATCGAGTCGACTTCATCGACAATCGCAAAATGGAGTCCACGTTGCACTTTATCTTCTAACGAGAACGCCATGTTGTCGCGCAGATAATCGAAGCCAAACTCGTTATTGGTGCCGTAGGTAATATCGCACTGGTAAGCGTGACGCTTCTCTTCGCCGGTTTGACCCGAGAAGATGACACCGATGGTTAGGCCTAAAAACTCATACAACGGACGCATCCACTCAGCATCTCGGCGTGCCAAGTAATCGTTCACCGTGACAACATGCACGCCCTTACTCGTCAACGCATTAAGGTAAACAGCAAGCGTGGCAACAAGGGTTTTACCCTCACCGGTTTTCATTTCAGCAATACGGCCACGGTGCAGGGTCATGCCCCCCACCATCTGTACATCAAAGTGGCGCATGTTCATAACGCGCTTACTGGCTTCACGTACGATGGCAAACGCAGGCGCCAGAAGGCTATCAAGTGACTCACCGGCATCTAAACGCTGACGCAGCTCAGCCGTTTTCCCCTGTAGTTCAGCATCACTCAGCGCCTCAAACTCCGCTTCTAGCGAATTGATTTGCGGCACATTTTTGTGCATGCGCTTTACTTCGCGGTCATTTTTAGAGCCAACGACTTTACGTAATAAATTATTAAGCATGAAATATCCAAGTATTCACGAGCGACCCATCGGGACACGCCCTGTTTCGAGAAAGTGAGTGTGTTATCGACTAACTCGATAGGAAGGTGGACCACGTTGAGTCAAAACATCGTGAGCCGCGACCAGCATGACCATTGGGGGCAGCCAATTAAATAAGTGCCGAACAGGAGCAAAGCACTTAGGATGCTGGAACCAGCGGCGCAAAGCGCGGCGTTTTTTGGCGATCCAATGAGATTGGGCACGTAAAATAGCAGGCACCCAAAAACAGATCGTAACGCTGCGCTCACCGCTACGAAAAGCATCGGCGTGACCTAAGCTAGCAGGTAAGAGGCAGCTCACTAGCAGGCCAGCCAGCCACCAACGCGCTATACCATAACGGCGTTGACGCCGTGGTATAGCAGACTGAGTTTCATGCGTTGGTGACATGCTGTAGACCGGCTCCTGAGCGTGGTAAAATCGGCTAATTGGTCATCGGCCAGGATTGCCGACATCCTCATTAGCGGTACCCTAAGATATCGGTACCCTAGGAATTAAGCGTATGAGTATAAAGGTTAAGCGTTCTCACGCACAGCCCATTGCCCGCTTGCTCTCAAAGTCCGGCGATATTAGTCAGTTAATGCGCCTATCTCGCTTGATCGATCAGGCGCAGCGGCATTTGCGTGCGCATTTACCCGAAGAAATGCGCGAGCATATTTTTGTTGGTGGATTTCGCGAAGGACGCTTAACACTAATTAGCGGCCAAGCCAGCTGGTTAACCTGGTTGCGTTTTGAACAGCGTCGCTTATTAGAGCTGCTTCACCAGCTACCTGGGTTTGAAGGTGTTAATGGCTTCACTTTCAAGGTGCGGCCTGTGCGCCCTATTGTGGCCCCGGCGCGAAATACTCGCAGCCTATCAGCTGATGCGGGTAAAACATTAGCTGAGTGTGCAGAGGACACTACCAATCCTGCGCTTAAACGGGCGCTTGAGCGGCTTGCCTCTCATGCGCAGCCGATTAAATAGCAAACTAAAGAAGCTGATTTTTTAAATATGCTTTCTATCTAACAGCCTCAGAATACATAAAGCACCGCATTGGCGGTGCTTTATGAAATTAAGCAGAATGGCTCAGTAACTTTCAAAAGTGCTTCTAGCGAGGTTTAAGCTCATGCCATTGCGGGTGCTGCATAAGAGATGGGGGCAACGGCCTTTTCATCTTCAAAGGTGACGATTTCATAGGCATCAGGCTGTGCCATAAGCTCACGGCAAAGCTGATTATTCAGTGCATGGCCGGATTTCACACCCCGGAATTCACCAATCAGGCTATAACCCAGCTGGTATAAATCACCAATGGCATCCAACACTTTATGCTTAACAAACTCATCTTCGTAGCGCAGACCGCCTTCGTTAACGATACGATAATCGTCGACCACGATGGCATTATCTAAACTGCCGCCAAGCGCTAAATTGTTTGAACGTAAAAACTCTAAGTCACGCATAAAGCCAAAGGTTCGCGCGCGCGATACTTCTTTAACGAATGACGTGGTTGAAAAATCAATCAGTGCCGTCTGCTTCTGCTGCTCAAAAACAGGATGGTCAAAATCAATCGCAAAAGAGACCTTAAAGCCCTGGTGAGGCAGGAAAACAGCTTCTTTATCGCCATCGGTTACGGCAACACGATGCTTTATGCGTATAAACTTCTTCGCGGCATCCTGTTCTAAAATACCCGCAGACTGAATCAAGAATACAAACGGGCTAGCGCTACCATCCATAATGGGCACTTCAGGCTCACTAACATCTACGTAAGCATTATCAATGCCTAGTCCGGCAAATGCTGACATTAAATGCTCAACCGTTGCCACTTTAACCCCGTTATAGGAAAGCGCCGTGCACAACTTGGTATCTTCAACCAACTCAGCGCGTGCAGGCACATGAGCCACGGGTTCCAGATCGGTTCTAACAAACACAATCCCTGTATTAGCTGGCGCCGGACGCAAAGCCAAATGAACTTTTTTACCAGAATGCAAACCCACTCCGGTAGCGCGAATGACGTTTTGAAGGGTGCGTTGTCTGATCATGGGCAGTGGGCTAACTCTAAAGACGGTGATTACCGCGAGGAAAAAAGTTATCAAACAGTGTTCACTTTAACAGCTAGCGAGCGTTTTAGCCAATAAAACGCTCGCTAGCTATTGCAATGAGCCTGATAAAGAGGGTCAATCCGCCTGACGGCGTAGAAACGCGGGGATATCCAAATAGTCGTCGGCTTCAGTAGTGCGACGTTTTTCAGGACGTGGCTTGGCAGCCGCTTCTGGTGCTTCAGAGCGCGCGATTGCCTGCTGACGCATGACTGTAGGCTGCTGCAGCTTGCGATAATCAGAGGACGATTCCGCCGCCGAACGGCGTGCAGGTTCTCGTGCAGTGGTTTTAGGTTTGTGGCCATCCAAACCAGCGGCTACAACCGTTACCCGCAACTCATCTGACATTTCCATATCAATGGATGTACCCACGACGATAGTGGCATCCGGAGAAGCGAACTCCTGCACTGTGGCACCAACATCATTGAATTCGCCAATCGACAAATCGGGACCAGCAGTGATATTGACCAAAATACCGCGCGCACCATGAAGATCGATATCTTCCAAAAGCGGACTACGGATCGCTTTCTCAGCGGCTTCACGTGCACGATTTTCGCCCGTTGCACCGCCAGTACCCATCATTGCCATGCCCATTTCGGACATAACCGTGCGTACATCGGCAAAGTCGACGTTAATAATACCTGGGCTGGTAATCAACTCTGCAATGCCTTGAACGGCGCCTAACAGCACATCGTTAGCGGCACTAAAAGCGGTAAGCAGCGTGGCATTCTTACCTAGTACTGAAAGCAGCTTTTCATTCGGAATAGTGATTAACGAATCTACATGCTCGGAAAGCTCTTTCATGCCCTCTTCAGCGGCACGCATGCGCTTTGGCCCTTCAAACGGGAAGGGACGCGTCACAACAGCAACGGTAAGAATACCCAGTTCTTTAGCAACCTGAGCAACCACCGGCGCACCACCTGTACCAGTGCCCCCGCCCATACCGGCCGTGATAAACACCATATCAGCGCCTGCTAGCAGCTCAGCAATGCGCTCACGATCTTCCATTGCAGCTTGACGTCCCACGTCAGGATTGGCACCTGCGCCTAAACCTTTAGTGATTTCGCTACCCAGTTGCAATACGGTTTTGGCTGCACATCGCTTAAGCGCCTGAGCATCCGTGTTAGCGCAAATAAACTCTACGCCTTCAATATTGCTTTCGACCATGTGATTAACAGCATTGCCACCGCCACCGCCAACGCCAACCACTTTGATGACCGCACTGCTCGAGGGTGCGTTATCTACCAATTCGAACATAAGCCCCGTCTCCTGAACCGCGCTTGCGGCCCTGTCAGAAATTTCCTTTGAACCAGCCTTTAATTCTTGCCAGCGCCGAATGGTCTTCCTTGATATCACGCCGGGCAAGCTCGTTGCGACCCTTATGGGCCGCAACAACTCCCCCGTGGCTTTTTAGGCCTTGCCCATGACGCGTTTCCTGCAAGGCATAATGCAGCAGACCAACGCCCGTCGCATAAATCGGGTTACGAACGACATCCGCCAAACCTCTTACATTCTGCGGACATGCGATGCGAACAGGCATGTGGAAAATCTCTTCCGCCAACTCGCTAACACCTTCCATACGCGAGGTACCGCCGGTAAGCACTATTCCGGCGGCCACCATGTCTTCATAGCCACTACGGCGTAATTCATCTCTTACTAGCGTAAACAACTCTTCGTAGCGCGGCTCTACCACTTCGGCTAATGCCTGCCGTGATAAATCTCGCGCTGGACGGTCACCTACGCTAGGAACTTTAATCATTTCATCGCTTGCCGCTAAATGCGTTAACGCACAAGCGTACTTAACTTTTATCTCTTCAGCATGCTGCGTAGGCGTTCGCAATGCCATCGCAATATCATTGGTCACTTGGTCGCCAGCGATAGGAATAACCGCTGTATGACGAATGGCTCCTTCAGTAAAGATAGCCATATCCGTGGTGCCGCCACCGATATCCACCATACATACGCCAAGCTCACGCTCATCTTCAGTCAGCACGGCCATACTTGAAGCGAGTTGCTCCAAAATAATAGCATCAACCTCTAAACCACAGCGTCGAACACACTTCTCTATGTTTTGGACTGCGTTTAATGCAGCCGTTACCAAATGCACCTGAGCTTCTAAGCGGACGCCTGACATACCTAAAGGCTCACGAATGCCGCCTTGGGCATCAATTGAAAACTCTTGAGGCAGCACGTGCAGCACACGTTGGCCTTCTGAAATAGCACGCGCACGAGCAGAATCAATAACACGTTCAATATCGGAAGGGGTCACTTCACGCTCTTTAATAGCGACAACGCCATCAGAGTTCATTGAACTAATATGACTACCCGCTACGCCAACATATACCGAGTGAATATCACAGCCAGCCATTAGTTCAGCTTCTTCAACCGCGCGCTGAATAGACTGCACCGTCGATTCAATATTGATCACAACACCACGCTTCATGCCACGCGAAGGGTGCGAGCCAATACCGGCAATTTCAATTCCGCCGTCATCGGTAGGTTGACCGACTATCGCGACGACCTTGGACGTTCCAATGTCCAGCCCGACCACCATATTGGATGCGTTGGGTGAGCCTGCCATGAGTCGGGAAATCTCCTTACGTCATTTTATAAAGTAAATAGTTAGGGAAGCGCTTAATCGAATGTTTAACAATGAAGGCGCGGAACCCGAAATAATCAGTAGTATTTTTCAGACACTTGCTAAGCACAAATAGTCGAATTAAAAAATCACTTAACCTTTGTATGGCCCATAGTATAGAAACAATAGTCGGAATACGACTAGTCCTAACCTACAATATTAGGCTTTGAACGCAAATTAAAGCCGATTATTGGCTTTTTCATTGAGGGCGACCACTTACTTTTACTCCTTATTTGCATCAAGTAATACAACTGTTACTCATCTTGCACATCAAATTCACTTTCTCCATGCCAAGCGACAGCAACGCCGTTAGGATAACGCAGATCAATATAGCGAATCTGCTCTCCAAGACGATACAGCTCCCTTTGCCATGAAGCCGATAAGCGCGCCAAACGGACTTCATGCTGACGCCGCCCCAGCATTACCCAAGCGCCATCATTGAGCTGCAGCCGCCAAGCCCCGCGTGGTTCTAAGCGCAGTTGGGTAAGTTGCAGCGAAAGCTGCTCAAAGTGAGGGCCAAGGCGGTGATAGTAGCGCAGAACTTCTTCACTGCTGCCCACCGGTCCTGCCAAGTCTGGAAGGCCTGATGGTGGCGTAAGCGGCGCGAAAGCAAAAGGCTCACCTTGAGGATTAAGCAAAAAGTCATCATTCCAGCGTGCCACGGGCTCTTGTTCAATTAATTCGAATACCAGTGCATTAGGCCATTCGCGCGAAATACGTACTTCATGTAGCCAGCCAATCTGCAGTGCACGACCGCGCAGTTCACCGAGGTCTGCTGATAACCATGTAGCATCAACCACTAATGGTGCAAGCTGAGTACGCAAATAATCGGCGCTTACATACTCCCACTCACCACGAATGGAGACCCGCTCAATCGGGCGATCCAACCAAAGCCAAAGCGCACGGCCACCCGCACCCATCAGCAATGCCAGTAAGATGAACCCCAGCCAAGCGTTACGCTTTTTCATGCGGTGAACTGCTCGCCTGCGGAGGTGAGTATTTGAATCACGAGATCATCAAAACCAATGCCTGCATGTGCAGCGGCCTGGGGCACCAGGCTATGATCGGTCATACCAGGAACGGTATTGACTTCTATCAGCCAAAATTGCCCCTCGTTATCACGCATCACATCAACGCGCCCCCATCCTACCCCACCAACAGCTGCAAACGCCTGTTGGCAAAGCAGTGCAAGTTCAGCCTCTTGATCGCTGGGCAAACCACAGGGCAAATGATACTGGGTGGTATTGGCAATATATTTAGCTTCGTAGTCGTAGAACCCACCGGGCACCTCCACGCGAATAGCCGGTAAGACCTGGCGGCCTAATAAAGCAACGGTATACTCCTCGCCTACCACAAAGCGCTCCGCCATTACCCGCGCATCAAACTGTGCCGCTTCATAATACGCCGACTCAAGCGCAGCCTGACTTTTAACGATACTGATACCCAGCGTGGAGCCCTCGTGAACAGGCTTAACAATTAACGGCAACCCCAGCTGTGCCGCCACCGCTGACCAGTCTGCGTCAGCATCCAACATAATGCTTTCTGGGGTAGGCAGCCCGGCGGCGCTCCATACCTGTTTGGTACGCTGCTTATCCATCCCCAGCGCAGAGGCCAGCACGCCACTACCCGTATAAGGAATATTAAGTAGTTCTAATGCACCCTGCAGTGCTCCATCTTCACCACCGCGGCCGTGTAGAGCAATAAACACGATAGCGGGATTCAACTGTTCTAAACCAACTAAACCATTATCACGTGGATCATAGCCACAGGCATCCACGCCCTTACGCTGAAGCGCCTCAAGCACCGCCGCACCGCTTTTAAGCGACACCTCACGCTCTGCGGAGGTACCACCGTAGACAACAACGACTTTCCCGAACTGCTGGGCTTGGGCCATTTCTGTGCTCATAGCTCCACCTCTTTCATTGCTAATTGCGCCTGAGCCAAACGGAGGGAAATACCACCAACATCGCCAGCACCCTGAGTAATTAAAATATCACCAGGCCTTAACACATTGGCTAACAAGGTAGGTAGCTCTTGCTTATGCTCGACAAACAACGGGTCTACTTCACCGCGCTGACGGATAGAGCCTGCCAGCGTTTTACCTTCGGCACCTGGAATAACCGCTTCACCGGCACTATAAACATCGAGCAATACCAGCGTATCGACTTGCGAAAGCACCCGCACGAAATCTTCGTATAAATCGCGAGTGCGGCTATACCGATGGGGCTGATAGAGCATGACTAAGCGACGCTCAGGCCAACCGGCACGAACTGCCTGGATAACCATATCGACCTCACGCGGGTGGTGGCCATAGTCATCCACCAGCATGATGTCGCCGCCACCTTGGGGTGCGGGAAAGTTACCATGCACTTGGAAGCGGCGCCCCA
Source organism: Halomonas sp. NPDC076908 (assembly GCF_050269715.1). NCBI lineage: Bacteria > Pseudomonadati > Pseudomonadota > Gammaproteobacteria > Oceanospirillales > Halomonadaceae > Halomonas > Halomonas sp. NPDC076908. The sequence goes on from NZ_JBNNIW010000006.1 coordinate 50,681, forward strand.
CTCCGGCAAAGCCAGCCAGCCCACTCAAAATGGCGGCATCGCCCACACCCGCGTCGGTCGCCACGACAATCGCTGCCATTGCATTTAACGCGTTGTGGCGACCCGGCATTGCCAAGCGCACATTTAACGGCGCTACTTTGCCAGGACGCAGAGCGGTAAATGAAACCTCTCCTTCCTGCTGAGCAAAATCCACAATCCGATAATCAGCATCGCTATCAAAGCCATAAGTCACAAACTGACGTTTAACCTGCTCACACAGCACCCGCACATGCGGGTCATCAATGCACAGCACGGCTAGCCCATAGAACGGCAAATTGTGCAGGAACTCAATGAAGGTGCTTTTTAAGCGCTCAAAATCACCGCCGTAGGTCGCCATATGGTCAGCGTCAATATTGGTAACAATTGACACCATTGGCTGTAAATGCAGAAAAGAGGCGTCAGACTCATCGGCTTCGGCAACTAAATAGTCACCCTCCCCCAAACGGGCATTAGCACCGGCGCTGGTTAATTTCCCGCCAATTACAAACGTAGGATCAAGCCCACCTTCAGCCAGCAGCGTAGCTGTTAAGCTGGTGGTGGTAGTCTTACCATGGGTACCGGCCACGGCAATACCATGCCGAAAACGCATTAGCTCAGCGAGCATTTCCGCGCGACGGACCACCGGAACACGATGCTCGTGCGCCCAGCGAATTTCAGGGTTAGTTTCGTCAATGGCGCTAGAAACCACCACCACATCGGCACCTTCCACATTGTCCTCGGTATGACCGATGGCCACACATACGCCACACTGGCGCAACCGCTCTACCACCGATGAGGACTTCATATCGCTACCGCTAACGGTATAACCTTGATTAGCCAGCACTTCCGCAATACCGCACATCCCTGCGCCACCAATACCGACAAAATGAATGCGTCGAATACGGCGCATACCAGGGCCTATGCTGCAGCCACGTGGGGGCGTCAAGGTTTGGTTTGAATCGATCACGCAGTATCTCCTAACGGCACCATCGCCAAACACCCCTCAGCTAAGCGCGTCGTAGCATCTAAATGCGCGGCTTGGCGTGCATTCGCTGCCATCGCTGCCAGGGTGCCAGGGACGAGCAATTCATTTAAAAAATCGGTTAAACGCTCAATGGTTAGTTCAGATTGAACAACGCACTTGGCGGCACCTGCCTTAACCAAAACCTGTGCATTGAGCCGCTGATGATCGTCTACCGCAAATGGGAAAGGAACCAGCAGTGAGGGCTTGGCAGCCGCCGCCAGTTCAGCCACAGTCAGCGCACCAGCGCGACACACGACAAGATCTGCCCACTGGTAAGCAGCAGCCATATCTTCAATAAATGGGCTCACTTCAGCCTCTACACCGTACTGTTGATAATTCGCGGTGGTAGCGACTTCGCGATCTTTGCCCGCTTGGTGACGCACCGCTGGACGCTGCTCAACAGGCAGTGCTGCAAGCGCTGGCGGCAAGCGCTCATTAAGCGCAACCGCACCTAGTGAACCGCCCACTACTAGCATCCGAAGGGGGCGAGCAGCGAGCGTGTCTGCATCGCGGGGGGTACTGCCTAGTATGGCAATATCGTTACGCACGGGGTTACCAATCACCTCCGCTCGCGAACCAAATGCCTCAGGAAATGCTGCATAGGTGCGCTTGGCGAGTTTTGACAACACACGATTAGTGAGGCCTGCTACGGCATTCTGCTCATGAATAACCAAAGGAATACGTGATAACCACGCCGCCAAGCCACCGGGACCACTGGCAAAGCCACCTAAACCAACCACCACATGGGGGTTGAAATCACGAATAACAGCACGCGCCTGTAAGATCGCGCGCGAAAGATTTAGCGGCGTCTTCAACCACCCCGCCACGCCGTTACCACGCAGCCCACTTACCGCAATGGTGTGCAGCGTAATACCCGCCTCGGGTACTAGGCGATTTTCAATTCCTCTGGGGCTGCCTAGCCACTCAATATCTACCTGCTGAGCTTGCAACGCCCTGGCAAGTGAAAGCGCTGGAAACACATGGCCACCGGTGCCTCCCGCCATAATAAGAACCCGTCGGCGTGCGTTCGTTGTCACAATAAACTCCTGAAAATAGCACTAAGACAAACGCGGCTCATGACGCGATTTATAGGGGGTGGACGCACGACGAGGGCGATGTCGCGTTTCGGCATCCGTGCGTAGCAGCAACCCGATCATAATACCCGTTACCAACAAACTAGAGCCGCCATAGCTCATTAGCGGCAGTGTTAGGCCTTTAGTGGGCAGTAGCCCGGAGCTGACAGCCATGTTAATGAAGGCCTGCGCGGCAACAATAAAGCCAATGCCATAGCTCACGTAAGCGCCAAAAAGATGCCCTGCAAGCTCGGCACGCCGTCCCACCCACATTGCGCGAGCAATAAAAATGGTGAACAACAGCACGACAATAATCGCGCCGATCATGCCGAGCTCTTCGGCGATGACTGCAAAAATAAAGTCGGTATGCGCTTCAGGCAGGTAGTGTAATTTCTGTACGCTATTACCCAATCCAGTGCCTGTCACATGCCCTCGCCCAAAGGCAATCAATGCTTGCGTTAACTGATACCCCGTAGCGAACTGATCCGCCCATGGATCTAGAAAGCTCGTCCAGCGTGCTAAGCGATAAGGCTCAATCACCACCATCATCACCGCACCCGTGCCCAGCACCGCGCCGCTACCCAACAGCAGCACTAATGACGCACCACTCATCATTAGCATGCCAATAACACAAACGGTAAAGACCACCATGCCGCCGAAATCAGGGGCTAAAAAGAGCAGCCCTGCAGGTAAGGCCAGCACGGCCAGTGGGCGCCACATGCTAAACGCACGACGGCGCAAATCGTAAGCGAATCGCGACATAAATGCCGCCATATAAAATATCAGCCCAATTTTGGCAAACTCTGACACCTGCAAACTTGGCAATGGCCCAGGCAACGCAATCCAGCGCTTACTGCCATTCACCTCTTGGCCAATCACCAGTACCAAAAAAAGCATAAAAATACTGGCAAGCAGAATCAACGCAGCGTTTTGCCGCCACGCTTCAAGCGGTACACAGAGCATAAATAGGCATGCCATAATGGCAAGCACAAGAAAAACACCGTGTTGGCGGGAGTAGTGGTAAGTATCTTCCAGCAGTCCTATTGAGGCAGAGCTAACCATCACCCACCCTAAGCCTGCTAACGCAACTGATGCCATGACAAGCCATATATCGCACGGCATATTACGTGTGGTGAGCCCTTCGCGAAGGCGCTGAAGTCGGCTCATAGTGCTGCTCCTGCTGTCTGCTGTGCCATTTTCTGCACCCAACGGCGAAACACTTCACCGCGCTCTTGGTAATTGGCAAACTGATCTAGGCTTGCGCAGGCTGGTGATAGCAGCACACAGTCACCCGGCTGGGCGAGTTTAAAGGCGACTTGCATCGCCTGGGTCAAGTCCTCCACCTGCTGAATGCTCACATGTTCAATTAATGCGTCGGCTAGCCGTGGCGCGTCCAAGCCAAATAGCAGTACATGGCGGGCACACTGGGAAAGCGGCTGCGCTAGGGGCGAAAAATCGGCGCCTTTGCCGAGACCACCGGCCAATAAAATCAGGCGCCCTTCCAGGGTAGCGCCAATGCCATTAATCGCGGCCAGCGTAGCCCCAACATTCGTCCCCTTAGTGTCATTAACCCAGGTAACGCTATTAATGCTGGCAATGACTTCGCTGCGGTGTATTAGGCCTTTAAATTCGCGCAGTACATTACACATCGGTGCATCAGCGAAACCCAGCGCTTGGCCCATCGCCAACGCGGCTAACGCATTTAAATAATTGTGCTGCCCAGCCATCTTAAGCTCATCGATAGCAAGCCAAGGCTGAGCACCCTGCATAAGTGTTAGCTTATCGTGATAAAGCGCCAGTCCCCACTCGTTCTCAGAGGTAGGGACTTTAGAGGAGAATTTCGCAATCTGCGCAACAGTTTGCTCAGGCCATGTAGAGGCGTCATCGGCATTAACAACGGCGCTCTGCGCGCCGTTAAAAATCTGCTGTTTGGCAGCCCGATAGCCGTGCATATCGCCATGTCGATCAAGGTGGTCTTCGCTTAAGTTCAAGAACGCCACACAGGCTGCCCCCAAGCTAGGGGTTGTCTCAAGCTGAAAGCTGGAAAGCTCAAGAATATAAAGCTCAGCATCAGGTTGATCTGCTAACAAATCCAGCGCTGGCGTACCTAAATTTCCACCAACAGCCGCGCGAACGCCTGCCGCAGCAGCCATTTCGCCAAGCAGCGTTGTGACCGTAGACTTGGCATTTGAACCGGTAATAGCCGCGATGGGGGCCTTGGCAGCGCGAGCAAACAGGGCAATCTCACCTACCACCATCGGCTCTCCCGTATGAACGTTGACCCTATCGGCTAAGCCTTCTAACCCTGCCATACGAGGATCAAGCCCTGGGCTGATAACAACCTCTCTGATATCAGTAAGATCCAGTGACGTTAATGAGCCACAGTGAATTTCAACGCCTGGATGAGCAGCACGAAAGTCTTCCAGTCCGGGTGGTACGGCACGCGTATCCGCCACCATATAGGGCACATTTAAACGGCTTAAATGGCGACAGATCGCGCGACCAGACAAACCCAGCCCCACTACCAGCGTTAAACCTTTAGCTACTCGAACCATGACAGGCTCCTTATCGCATCACGCCACGGCTAACGAAGCGCACTCACGGCCATGTGCATTAACGAATTTTGAGCGTCGCAAGGCCGAGCAGCACCAGTACTACGGTAATGATCCAAAAGCGCACGATAACCCGCGGCTCAGGCCAGCCTTTTAATTCATAGTGGTGATGTAAGGGCGCCATACGGAAGATGCGACGACCAGTGAGCTTGTATGAGCCCACTTGCAGGATCACGGAGACCGTTTCCAGAACAAAAATACCGCCCATAATAAACAGCACGATCTCTTGGCGAACAATCACTGCGACCACGCCTAACGCTGCGCCTAACGCAAGCGCCCCCACATCGCCCATAAAGACTTGCGCCGGATAAGTGTTAAACCATAAGAAGCCCAGCCCCGCGCCAGCGATGGTGGCACAGAAAATAGCTAACTCGCCCGTGCCAGCAATAAACGGGATATGCAGGTATTCAGCAAAAACGATATTGCCGCTAGCATAAGCAAATACTGACAACCCCATGGCCACTAGTACGGTGGGCATAATCGCCAGGCCATCAAGACCATCGGTTAAATTAACCGCATTTGAGCTACCCACGATCACAAAGTAGGTAAGTACGATATAAAAGACGCCAAGAGGTAGCGCAATATCCTTGAACAAGGGCACCAACAAACTGGTTTCAACCGGCGTGGAGGCTGTTAAATAGAGCAATAGAGCGGCACCTAGACCCACCACTGATTGCCAAAAATATTTCCATCTGGCAGGTAAGCCGCGGGGATTTTTCTCGACCACTTTACGGTAGTCATCAACCCAGCCAATCGCGCCAAAGCCCAGCGTGACACCAAGCACAATCCATATATAAAGATTGGTTAAATCTCCCCATAGCAACGTACTAATGGCAATCGCCAGCAGTATCATTGCCCCGCCCATGGTGGGAGTGCCCGCTTTAGAAAGGTGGGACTGAGGGCCGTCATCGCGCACAGCTTGACCGATTTGACCTTCAACCAAGCGCCTGATCATCCATGGCCCCAACCAAAGACAGAGCATTAACGAAGTCAGTGCACCTAAAATCACGCGAAGCGTTAAGTAATTAACAACCTGAAAAGCAGATTGGTACTGCGACAGAAAATTCGCCAAGTGAAGTAACATGAACGGCGTTTACCTTATTTCATCCGAACGCAACGCATTGACAAGATGTTCCATGCCAGCGCTGCGCGATCCTTTCACCAGCAGAGTGGTGTTAGGCGGCAAAGTATTAGTGACATGACGCGTTAGCGCCTCGTGATCGTTAAAATGCAGCCCACGACCAAAGGCCTCGCTGGCAGCGCGTGCGGCGTCTCCCAGCGTCAAAAATTCATCTATTCCAAGCGCTGCGGCATAGCGGCCAATTTCAGCATGCAGGGCTGCCGAGTCGCTTCCCAGCTCCCCCATCGCGCCTAATGCACACCAGCGCGGTGCCGGAAAGCTCACCAAGGTATCTAGGGCGGCTTTGACCGCGCCAGGGTTAGCATTATAGGTATCATCAAGTACGTTGGCCCCACGCAAGCCTGGCACCACTGTTAACCTGCCTGCCAACATTTTCAGCGATTGCAGACCGGTAATGACCTGTTCAGCACAGACACCTAGGGCAAGCGCTGCCGCAGCTGCGGCCAGCGCATTGCAAACGTTATGCTTACCTAGCAGCGGCAAACGTACATGGCCTAACGCCTGGCCATGCTGCAGTAGGGTGAAAGCATAACGCCCTTGATGATCACAGGAAAGCGCTGACGCGCTCACATCCGCCATGGGATGCAAACCAAAGCTAACAATGCGATGTTGTCCCGCAAAGGCGGCCCAAAAAGAGAAGTAATGATCATCGCGGTTCAGTATGGCCGTACCACCCTCACCAAGCCCTGCTAGTATTTCACTTTTTGCCTGGGCGATTTGTCCCATACCGCCAAACTCACCGACATGGGCACCGGTCACGTTGGTGATAATGGCAATATCGGGTTTAGCCAAGTGGGTCGTCCAGGCAATCTCACCTAAATGATTCGCCCCTAGCTCTACCACAGCGGCTTGATGGTGTTGCCTCAACCCCAGTAACGTAAGCGGTGCGCCAATATCATTGTTTAAATTATCCTGGGTGGCTAACACATTGCCCAAAGGTGCCAGCAGAGCGGCGCACATCTCCTTAACCGTAGTTTTACCGCTATTGCCTGTGACTGCGACGACTGGGCCTGCCCACCTATGGCGCTGCGCGCCTGACAACAGGCCCAGGGCAAGGCGAGTATCGGGGCAGATCAACTGTGGCAAACAGCACTCTTCAGCTGTCTCGACTAGCGCCGCCGCTGCACCCTGAGCTAGGGCGCTTTCAATAAAATCGTGGCCGTCAAAGCGCGGCCCTTTTAAGGCGATGAATAAGCATCCTGGCACTATTTTTCGAGTATCGGTCACTACTTCGGTTATCGGTAACTCGGCACTTTCGAGCGGCACTTCAATACCCAGGGCGGTTGCCACCTGACTTAATGTCCACTCCATCAATGGGCGCTCCGAATAGCAAACGCGCGCTGAATCTCATCACTATCGGCGTAGGGGTGGCGCACGCCGTTGATTTCCTGATAAGCCTCATGGCCTTTCCCGGCAACCAAAACCACATCCTGATCGGAGGCTTGGCTAATAGCAGATGCTATGGCCTCGCGGCGACTGCCTATTTCGATGGGCTGTGCTGCATTCGAAAAGCCAGCCAATATCTGCTGACGTATCTGCCCAGCAGGCTCATGGCGCGGGTTATCATCCGTTACCACGATATAATCGGCTAACCGTTCAGCCGCTTTAGCCATCTCGGCTCGCTTACCCGTGTCGCGCTCACCTCCACAGCCAAACACGCACCATAGCTTGCCAGCATCGCCTAGATGCGCTCGTAACGCCTGCAAAGCACTGTGTAACGCATCCGGCGTGTGGGCATAATCCACCACTACGCTTGGAGTATCCACATCGCGGTAGAGCTCCATACGCCCCGATACGGGCGTTAACGAAGAAGCCGCTTCAAACAGAGCATCAAGCGGTTCGCCTAACCCATAGAGCACGGCCATCGCCAACAGCACATTGTCTAAGTTAAAGCGCCCCATGAGGCTCAAAGAGAGCATTTTCTCACCGTCTGGGGTGGCAATCATCGCTTGCTGCCCATGCTCAAATGCCTGCCAATCCATTACCCGCAATGTCACTGCTTCATCCTGACCAGTAGCTAGGACACGCACGGTAGAACCGCAGCCTGCCAGCATTAGCCGTGCCAGTGGATCGTCGCCGTTGACCACTGCCAAACTAAGCGCCGATCGACGAAACAGCTTTGCTTTTGCAGCAGCATAAGCGGCCATACTGCCGTGGTAGTCCAGGTGGTCGCGGGTAAGGTTGGTAAATACCCCCACCGTAACGTTAACGGCTTCCAGCCGGTGCTGGTCTAACGCATGGGATGACGCCTCTAACGCGACGCGCTTAATGCCCTGCTGCGCAAGCTTCCCTAAGGTTGCTTGCAGGGCCAGCGGACCTGGCGTCGTTAAACCAGTATCTACAAGCCTACCAGGGCGCCCCACACCCAAGGTTCCGATCACGCCCGCCGGGGTTCCCAGAGCCTCACTTAGGGCGGCAAGATAATGTGTTACCGAGCTTTTTCCGTTAGTACCTGTAACAGCGATAACCTCAAGATCACGCGGCACCTTAAACAAAGCGTGCCCCAACTCACCCAAGCGCATCGAAAGATGCGGTAGTTGAAGCACCCGCCCCTCCAACTGAACCTCGCCGTGCCCACCCTGAGCCAATACAAGTGCAACACCCGCCTCAAGCGCTTGCGCAATATAGTCACGACCATCACGCTGAGTACCAGGCACGGCCACGAAGACGTCGCCTGCTGCTAACTCACGGGAATCTGTTTTAATACGAACATGTTCCGGCAGTTTGGGCAGGTCATCGGGTAGTGGTGTTTTTGGCCATACTTGCGCGAGCGCCGCTAACACATCGCTTGGACTCAGCGTCATGAAGTCTCCTTAAAAAAGCTACTCCGCCTCGTGATCTGGCGGTACATCTAATAAGCGCAAGGCATTCCCTGTCACACTGGAAAAAACCGGTGCGGCAACAGCACCGCCGTAGAACTCCCCCGCCTTGGGGTGATCAATCATTACGACGGTAACAATACGCGGATCAGAAATAGGCGCAATACCGGCAAACACGCTGCGGTACGCATCGGTGGTATAGCCTTGCAGCCCGGTTTTGCGCACCGTGCCCGTTTTACCGCCCACGCGATAACCCTCAACCCGCGCACGACGCCCACCGGTGTAGGCCGCCACCGACGTTTCTAAGACATTCAGCAAATCATTAGCCACGGTAGGAGAGATGGCGGGTATCCCTATGGGCGGTTCAGAAAGGCGCAGCAGTGATGGCTGCAAGCGCTCGCCGTTGTTGGCTATCGCAGTATAAGCACTCGCTATCTGAACCGCCGACGCTGACAAACCGTAGCCATAAGAGAGGGCTGCTCGTTCACTACGCGACCAGCGCACAGGCGCAGGCAAGCTGCCCGTCGACTCACCCGGAAAACCGGTGCCTGGCGCCTGACCAAGCCCCAGTTGATTATATTTTTCCCAAATCGCGGTATCGGTCAGTTGTAGCGCCAAGCGTGACATACCGATATTTGAAGATTTCTCCAAAATACCGGCTAAATCCAACTGGCCATAGTCACGGAAGTCGCGAATGGTAAACTGGTCTAATCGCATCCAGCCTGGTGAGGTATTGACCACCACATTGCGATCAACAACGCCACTTTCCAGAATGGCGGCCATCGCCAGCGGTTTCATAACCGACCCAGGCTCAAACACATCAACCAGCGCCTGGTTACGCAACCCGCGTGGGTCAAGCCCCGCGCGATTATTAGGGTTATAGGAAGGCAAGTTGGCCATCGCCAACACTTCTCCAGTGCGTGCGCCCATCATTACCAGCACGCCACCATCTGCTTCATGCTCCGCCACTGCAGCCCGCAACTCACGGTACGCCATATATTGAATGCGCTGGTCGATAGCCAGGGTTAACTCGCCCCCAGGCTGGGCATCTCTGATCACACCGAGCTCACGCACCAAACGACCACGACGGTCATTTATAACGCGACGCTGACCCGGGTGCCCCGCTAAATAAGGCTGATAGGAGAGCTCTAACCCCTCCTGACCAATATCGTCCACATTGGTTACCCCCAACAGTTGGGCGGCAACTTCTCCGGCGGGATAATAACGTTTATATTCACGCTGAGGATAAACCCCCGGCGTTCGTAAATTAAGAATCTGCTGCGCTGCGGCGGGCGTCATTTGGCGCCGCAGATACATAAATTCACGCTCACTAAAGCGTGCTACTCGTGACTCGAAATCATCCAGGGTCATCCCCAGCGCCTGGGCAAGAACAATGCGCTGAATGGCATCGTCTGGTAACTCTTGAGGATTTGCCCACAGAGTGACGACGGGCGTTGAAATCGCCAAAGGCTCGCCATTTCGGTCGGTGATCATGCCTCGGTGGGCTGGAATCGCCTCATGGCGCAGGGTGCGGGCATCACCCTGGCTTTGTAGAAAGGGGCGGTCAATGACCTGTAAAAGCGTGATGCGGCCTATTAAAATAGCCGACGCCAAACCAATGGCGAGCAAAATAAAGAAAAACCGACCACCGCCTAAAGGTGGTGCAATCGGCTGCTGACGAGAGGTACCTCCTCGACGCTCACTCCTCATGGCCGAATCACCTCAACGTCATTAACATCGGGGATACGCATCCCCAGTCGCTCTGTGGCAATTTGTTCAATACGGGCCGGTGTCGCCCAGGCTCCCTCTTCCAGCAGTAGCTGCCCCCACTCGGTTTGAAGCTGGTTCTCCTCTTGCTCCAATTGCTGTAGCTGAGCAAACTGAACCCGCGTCATATGAGTAGTGACAACCACTCCCAATCCAGAGGCCATACACAGCAAAAAGATTAAGCTAATCACAATCGGCCAGGGGCGAAGGCGGAGCTTAAACGGCCATTCGGTGCGTAGCGTGGTTGCCCACTGCTCAATCCGATCCATGCTCATGATGTCATCCGTGATCACATACGTTTGCGGGCAGCTCGCATAACGGCGCTACGCGCACGAGGGTTAGCATCAACTTCCTCATCGCTTGGCCGCACCCCTTTACTTATCGCTTCTAAGCGCCGATTCAGTTGATCATCACGAATGGGCACGCCGCGGGGCAGATCGGTATCACCACGCACATGGTGACGAATAAAGCGCTTCACGCGCCGATCCTCTAGCGAATGAAAGCTGATGACCACTAAGTGGCCACCAGGGGCTAACGCCTCAAGCGCCGCTTCAAGCGCGTTATCAAGCTGATCAAGCTCGCCGTTGATAAAAATACGCAGGCCCTGAAACGCCTTCGTTGCCGGGTGACGGCCCTTTTCCCAGGCGGGATGGGCAACTTTCAGCGCTTCAGCCAAATCCACCGTATGGGTGAATGGTTTTTCAACCCGACGGGACACCACGGCACGGGCTAGACGCTTGGCGTAGCGCTCTTCGCCGTAAGTTTTAAACACATAAGCGATATCTGTTTCACTCGCTCGGGCTAAAAACTCAGCAGCGCTCTGGCCCTGGGTAGGATCCATACGCATATCCAGAGGCCCGTTACGCATAAAGCTGAAGCCCCGCTCAGGATCATCCAATTGAGGCGATGACACACCGATATCCAACAGCACGCCCGAAAGCTTTCCATAAAGCCCTTGTTCTTGGGCAAATTCTGCCAGATGGGCAAACTCACGCTGAGTAATATGAAAACGAGAATCAACTATTTCAGCGGCGGCGGCAATCGCCTGGGGATCGCGATCCATAGCGAGCAGTCGGCCTGACGCATCAAGACGATCTAATATCAAGCGTGAGTGACCGCCTCTCCCGAATGTGCCATCCAGATAGACACCTTCAGCGTCATGGATCAAAGCATCAACTGCACCTTCCAGGAGTACGCTGGTATGGCGAAAGCGGTTAGCAACCTGTTCAGCGTCAGCAGAAGACATTTTTTTCTCACACAAGAGTATAAAAAGACAACGTTATGAAGGGCGTACATGCTCGCCCTAAATGTGGAAATGGGGGAGTCGGCCGATAAGCCGGGTTCTGTCGTGGACAGCCATTCCTCTAGGCGCTGCGTTACCACAGCGCTCAAGCAACCTACCCGGACCCAGCGCGGGCCACGCCATTGGGTCCCTATTTGGTCTTGCTCCGAGTGGGGTTTACCATGCCACGCACTGTTACCAGGCGCGCGGTGCGCTCTTACCGCACCCTTTCACCCTTACCGGCCCCAGAGGTTTATTTCAGGGGCTTAGGCGGTCTACTCTCTGCTGCACTTTCCGTCGGCTCGCGCCGCCCAGGCGTTACCTGGCACTCTGCCCTATGGAGCCCGGACTTTCCTCCCCCAACACCTTTTAAAGGGTATTAGCGGCGACTGTCTGGCCAACTCCGGCGGCAAGCATACCAGTGCCCTCGATTTGCCTCAATGGTCGCCTTTCATTGCTTGCAAACGAGCGTACCAAGCCTGCTTACGCCCACCGAGCATTCGCGAGGCAATAGCGGCTCCCTGCTTCACGCCAACCCCTTCTGCCAATAGGGCCTCTAGCAATGCATCCGCTGAAATATCCTGATGCTCGCTCTGTGTAACAGGCGCGGCTCCAGCAACGATAACCACGAATTCACCGCGGGCTTGATTAGGATCAGCGGCTAACTGTTCAAGTAAGGATGCTGGTGTGCCGTGTAAAAAAGTTTCGAACGTTTTGGTTAGCTCACGGGCCAAAACGACATCCCGCCCAAGCATTTGCTCTTGTAACGCTTCAAGAGTATGCAGAATACGGTGTGGGGACTCATAAAACACCAGCGTCTCTTCGCGGGTTTTCCATGCCTCTAATGCCTGGCGGCGAGCACCAGGTTTAGCGGGTAAAAATCCACAAAATACAAATCGATCTGTTGGCAATCCTGCTCCTGACAGCGCGGTAATCAACGCGCAAGGGCCAGGAATGGGTATTATATTGCGGTTTCGTGCCCGCAGCTCACGCACCAAAACAAATCCAGGATCGCTAATTAACGGTGTTCCTGCATCGCTGATCAAGGCAATATCTTCTCCTGCAGCGAGATAACCATCCAGCGTATCCACTCGGCGAGCTTCATTGTGGTCATGCAGCGAAATCATGGGCTTATTAAGCCCTAAATGTGCCAACAGGCGTCCGCTATGACGCGTATCTTCAGCCGCGATGCGGGTTACTTGCCCTAATACCCGAGCGGCACGCGAGGATAAGTCGTCCAAATTCCCAATTGGCGTGGCAACCACGTACAATGTGCCCGGATTATCGTCTGTCATTTATGACTCTCAATTCGTTGAAGGCTTGCCCTGCCAGTACGCTATGCTTGTGCAGAGACCTATTTCAATCGCTGGCAAGCAGCGACAGCGCAAATGGAAACTTAAGGAAGGATACATGAAACAGTCATTACGTGGCTTTCTCGCCGCCGCTCTAGTGGCACTTCTGGTTGCAGGCTGTGCGATGCAACCACCAGGGGTTGTCGACCGAGCGCCCGATGAAGACCCAGGCCGGCTATTAAGCCAGGCTGAACAACAGGCGCCCGAGCAAGCCGCCAAAACACGTCTGGAAGCGGCCAACATTATGGCCCGCCAGGGTGAGCGCGATAACGCCTTTGAAACAGCTGATGCCATTGACGAAAGTCTATTATCAGAAGCGGATCGCGTGCGTTGGGCACTACTTTTCTCCGAACTTGCCCGCGCCTTAAATGAGCCTCGCGCTGTATTACGTGCCACCCAAGTACTGGATGACGAGCTACCGATGCAGGCCAACCAGCAAGAAACGCTGGAGGAGCGGCAACGTTGGGCGCGTGAAGCGCTTGACCAAACCGGTGGCGTAAGCGTTGCGCTGCCTGAGCTTGAAGGGCAAGACATTCGTCGCATTGTTGTTGCGCTACCTGAGTCAGGTCCGCTTAGCAGCGTTGCCAATGCCATTGCTACTGCCATGCGCCAACATCACGATACTAAAGGTGACAACGTCGAGTTAAGCTTCCTGGACGCATCACGCTACACGCTAGACGAGCTCTATGACCGCGCTCAGCAAATGAACGCTCAGCTAATTATTGGACCCCTCGATAAAGATCATGTTACCCAACTAGAAGAACGCGACAGCGTGCCATTGCCTACGCTTGCGCTTAACTACGGCAACAATGACAGCAACCAAGCCCAGCGCCTGTTCCAGTACGGCCTGTCAGCGGAAGATGAAGCACGCCAAGCCGCACGACGCGCATGGCAGGACGGCCACCGCCAAATGTCAATGATGGTACCGGACAATGGCTGGGGTCGTAGGGCTGGGGAAGCGTTCTGGAATGAGTGGCAGAGCCAGGGCGGCGAAATCACCAATGCCGTGCGTTACAATCCAGAAAGCTCAGTTTCTAATGCCGTTCAAACGGCGCTTAACGTTAGCGGCGAGCGCGCTCGCTTAGGCAATATCGACGCCCTCTTCCTGCTTGCTTTGCCAGAGTACGCGCGCCAAGTACCGCCAACGATGGACTACTACTACGCGCCTAATTTGCCGATCTATGCCACATCGCATCTTCATGAAGGTCGCCTGCAGGCACGCCTAGACCAAGACCTGAACGATGTTATGTTTATGGATATTCCATGGCAGATCCCGGATGCTGCGGTAGGTGGTGAAGAAGCGCTGCCTTTTGCGTCTAGTTACCGTAGCTTACGGGATGAGTCCGATGCCTCCATGTTCCGCCTAATGGCCATGGGCGTAGACGCTTATGAGTTGGCCATTCGCCTTTCCAACCTTGCCGACCTTGAAGGCCTCAGTGGCAGCACAGGAATGCTATACCTAAGAGAGGATGGACGCATCTATCGTGAGCTTCCGTGGGCAAGATTCCAGAACGGCACGCCATCACCCATTTTAAGCCCCGGCTTGGGCAATAGTGGCGAATAACGCCCAAACTGCCCGCGCCCGCGGTGCCGCCATTGAGCAAATTGCTGCTCAATGGCTGTGCCAGCAGGGGCTCACCCTCGTGACACAGAATCATCATGTAAAAGGGGGTGAGCTTGACTTGGTGATGCGAGATGGCGATATTCTCGTCTTTGTCGAAGTCAAGCACCGCACCACGACGCGCTATGGGCATCCACTGGAAACCATTACCTACCAGAAGCAACAGCGCTTGGTACGCGCAGCACGGCTTTATCTTGCCCGCTGCAACACATCATCACCCTGTCGCTTTGACGTTCTGGCGATTATTGGCAAGACGCCTGATCTCGATTTCCACTGGGCGAAAGCGGCTTTTGACGCCTTTTGACTCAATTTTATCAGGAAGCCCTTATGGACTTTCAAGCTCGTATACTTGGTCATTTTAACGACAGTATTGATACTAAAACTTATGCTAGCGAAGTACTGCCGCCGTTTATCGAAGTGGCTAGCCAAATGATGGTGCAATGCCTTGTTAGCGAAGGAAAAATCCTTGCTTGCGGCAATGGCGGCAGTGCAGGCGATAGTCAGCACTTCTCTTCTGAATTGCTTAATCGCTTCGAACGCGAACGGCCAAGCCTCCCCGCATTGGCATTAACTACCGATACATCAACCCTCACTTCCATTGCGAACGACTACAGTTATAACGAGGTTTTTTCCAAGCAAATTCGCGCTTTGGGTCAACCGGGCGATGTGCTGCTAGCTATTTCTACTAGCGGCAATTCCGGCAATATTGTTCAGGCTATCCAAGCGGCTCATGATCGTGATATGACAGTGGTTGCTCTTACCGGCCGCGACGGCGGGGATATGGCGTCTCTACTGGGCCAGGATGACTGTGAAATTCGCGTCCCGGCCACATCGACGGCACGCATTCAGGAAGTCCACTTACTGGTTATTCATTGCTTGTGCGATCTTATTGATGAACAGTTGTTTGGCAGCACTTAAGCTTTGCCGCCTAACTCACACCCTTCCAATGATTAACACCATGGAGTTATAACGATGACCCAGCGCTTCTCTTCTTATGGCTTAATAGTCGCAACCCTTTGCGCGGCGCTACTGCTAGGCGGGTGTGCGAATAATTCGGCATCTAACCAGTCTAACTACGCTCAACGCAGTGACGACGTGCAAGCCGTCGATACGACCATTGAGCGCGAAGTTGAACGTGCACTGGATCGTGCCGATGCCCGTCTTGGCGACGCACGCATTCGAGCAAACAGCTTCAATGGCGTTGTATTGTTGGTAGGACAAGTACCCAGCGAAGAGCTTCGCGAACGGGCGGGAGAAGTGGCCAGCAACTTACGTGGCGTGAATGAAGTACATAACGAGCTGACCGTTGCTGCCCGACTCCCAGCTAGCCAGCGACTCACCGACACTTGGCTAACGACCAATGTTGTCAGTCACTTGGCAACAAATGACTCCATTGACTCCTCAAAAATAAAAGTCACCACTGAAAATGCCAGCGTTTACCTAATGGGCATTGTCACTCGTGCAGAGTCTGAT
The DNA here is from genome assembly GCF_050269715.1 of Halomonas sp. NPDC076908. Lineage (NCBI taxonomy): Bacteria > Pseudomonadati > Pseudomonadota > Gammaproteobacteria > Oceanospirillales > Halomonadaceae > Halomonas > Halomonas sp. NPDC076908. Next base: position 66,863 of record NZ_JBNNIW010000006.1, read on the forward strand.
CGCATCGTAAATGCAGCCTCTGCTGTTGGTGGTGTTCAGCGCATCGTTAAGGTGTTTGAGTACCTAGATTAAGTAGGCGAATTAAACACTGTATAACACTCAATAAAAAACCTCGCCCAAAAATGAGCGAGGTTTTTTATTTAACAGCAGCGTGATAGCCGTTACTTAACTACTCGCAATGTCGGCTTTTTCTTTGGCTTAGTGTCTTTTTTCGAGGAAGACGATGCGTCATCTGAATCATCGCTCTTCGCAGGAACGGGTTCCGTGATGGAAAGCTCCGGCTTAGCCGAGGACTTATTTTTAGCTAAAGACTTATGTTTAGCTAAAGACTCTGTCTGATCAGAGCCATGCTCTTCATCCTCAATATCACCAAACGATTCCGAGGCATCACTCAGATCAGGCTCATGACCAAACACCATTCCAGCGCCGTTCTCCTTGGCATAGATAGCAATCAATGCCGGCGTGGGAATCATTACCTGCATAGGCTGGCCGCCAAAGCGCGCATTGAAACTTATCGCCTGGTTCTCCATGAAAAGATCGCGCACGGCAGTAGGCGCCGCGTTCAGTACAATCTGGCCATTTTGAACAAACTGGCGAGGCACCTCTACACCTGGCAGAGTTGCATCGACCACAAAATAAGGGGTTAGCTCATTGTCTAGTAGCCACTCATAGAGGGCTCGGGCGAGATAGGGGCGACTCGATTTCATCTAGACTCCCTCCTCCTAACAAGTAAGGCCCCCTGCCTTAATAAGGCAAAGGGGCCGAATGAATTCAAGCGCGCATCTCTTTTTCACGCTCACTCAAAGATGCCTTAAATGCTTCACGCTCAAATACACGTGACATATAACTTAATAACGGCTTAACCTGCTTTTCAGGCAGCTCAATATTAAGGTCAGGCAAACGCCACAGCACGGGCGCTAAGCAGCAGTCCACCAGCGTAAACTCTTCGCTCATGAAGTAAGGCATATCTTCAAAAATTGGCGATATACCAATCAGACTTTCACGCAACTCTTTCCGCGCTTTATCTGCCTCTTTCTTTCCACCGCTGCGAATCTGATCAACCATCGGGCACCACTCACGCTCAATGCGGTGCATCCATAAGCGGCTTTGCGCACGCGCCACTGGATAAACAGGCAACAGCGGAGGATGCGGGAAACGCTCATCCAAGTACTCCATCATGACCTTGGATTCGTACAGCACCAAGTCACGATCTAACAGTGTTGGCACACTGTTGTACGGGTTGAGGTCTGCCAGCTCTTCAGGTGGTTTCTCGTCGAGAACATCAACGATATCGACAGCAACCCCCTTTTCGGCCAGCACAATGCGCACACGATGACTGAAATGATCATCACTACCTGAGTAAAAGATCATCGACGACCGCTTGGCCACAACACCCATGAAAGCATCCTCGCATCAAAACAATCTAGAATAATAACACGCCAGCCCTATCTTAGGGGAAGCCAGCTAGCGTTGCTTTATTGTCATACCGACAAACAAAAGGCGCACGGCTTACACCGTGCGCCCCACTGATCATCAGTTATTGCTAATTAGTGGATATCTCGCCAGTACTCACGCTTGAGCAGGTAAGCAATCACACCGAAAATAAAGATAAAGATCAGCACTTTAGGCGCCAATGCTTGAGCCTGAAGCTTAGAGGGTTCACCAACATAGACCAAGAAATTGGTTAAATCATAAACCGCTTCCTCAAACTCAGCTGGTTCCAGCTCTCCAGGCTGTGTTACTTGCAGGACGTCACAAGACTGATACATGCCTGAAAGAGAGTCAGGCTCTTGGCCTTCGACCGGACGATCGGTCTCAGAGCACACAAGCTCTTGGACGCCTTGCAATGGCTCAAGCACGTTAGGCATGGCCACCAAATCGAACACCGTGTTGTTCACACCGGTAGGCCGAGTGGGGTCTCGGTAGAAACCGAGCAGATAGGAGTAGATCCAATCTCCGCCACGCAAACGTGAATGCAGCGTTAGGTCCGGCGGCGGCGCGCCGAACCATGCCTCTGCATCACCACTGTCCATGGAAATATGCATTTGGTCGTTGAAGGCCAAATCTGAAGAGAAAATCAGATTCTCTTCCATCAGATCCTGAGGGATACCCAGGTCCTCCGCGGCACGCGCGAAACGCTGATGCTCCAAAGAATGGCAGCCCATACAGTAGTTGACATATAACTTCATGCCATTCTGCAACGAAGCCTGGTCATGCAAGTCAGGATCCATCGAGTGAGGCACGCTTGCTGCCGGTGCCGCCATCGCCGTTACGGGCACTATCGCGAAAAGTAGTGCTAATAGATGCTTTTTCATTAGCCAGTCACCCTTTCCGGAACAGGTTTAGTCTTCTCCAGCTTGGTGTAGAACGGCATCAAGACGAAGAAGGCGAAATAAATGACAGTGCACACCTGCGCCAGAATGGTTCGTCCTGCCGTTGATGGCAGTACACCTAAAATACCGAGAATGACGAAGCTGATAGCAAACAGTGCGAGCATGACTCTCGACATCCAGCCTTTGTAACGCATTGAGCGCACAGGGCTGCGGTCAAGCCAGGGCAAGACGAACAACACTCCAATGGCAGCACCCATAAACACAACGCCCAAGAACTTAGCGTCTAAGCCAAAGATCGAGAAGGTAATCGCGCGCAGAATGGCGTAGAAAGGCGTCATGTACCAAACAGGCGCAATATGATCAGGCGTTTGCAGCGGGTTAGCAGGCTCAAAGTTAGGCCGCTCGATGAAGTAACCACCACCTTCAGGGAAGTAGAATACTACAACGCAGAAAACGAATAGGAACACTGCCACACCAACAAGGTCTTTAACCGTGTAATAGGGATGGAAAGGAATACCGTCTAGCGGCTTACCTGTCTCATCTTTCTTCTCTTTAATATCAATGCCGTCAGGGTTGTTGGAACCTACTTCATGGAGAGCAATGATATGCAGCACGACAAGCGCCAAGATAACGATTGGCAAGGCGACGACATGCAATGCGAAGAAACGGTTAAGGGTAATACCGGAAATCAGGTAGTCACCGCGCACCCATTGCGCCAGATCTGGACCGATACCGGGAATAGCCGAGAACAATGAGATAATAACCTGCGCGCCCCAGTAGGACATTTGTCCCCATGGCAGCAAGTAGCCCATAAAGGCTTCCGCCATCAGTACCAAATAAATGGTCATGCCAAAAACCCACACTAATTCGCGAGGGGCTTTGTAAGAACCATATAAAAGGCCACGGAACATATGCAGATAAACAACAAGGAAAAAGGCAGAGGCACCGGTGGTGTGCATGTAGCGAATCAGCCAGCCCCACTCCACGTCGCGCATAATATACTCGACGGAATTAAAAGCACCTTCAGCAGAAGGATTGAAACTCATGGTTAACCAAACCCCGGTCAAGATTTGGTTGACGAGTGCCAGGAGCGCTAATGAGCCAAAAAAGTACCAAAAGTTAAAGTTCTTCGGTGCATAGTATTTGGAGAGATGCTCTTGCCACATTTGCGTTGCGGGAAAACGGTCGTCCACCCAGCGCATGACGCCCTTTTCCGCCTTGGCTTTATTCGGATTACCCATTAGGCAGACTCCTCATCTTCGCCGATGATAATGATGTCATCATTTTCAAAGCGGTAGGGTGGCACCTCAAGATTAGTCGGCGCGGGTACGTTACTAAATACGCGGCCAGCCAAATCAAAGCGCGAACCATGGCAAGGACAGAAGAAACCACCCGGCCAGTTATCAACGCCTACGCCCTCTGCGTCAGGCTCAGGCCGGAAAAGCGGCGAACAACCTAAGTGCGTACAGATACCAATTAATACACCGATTTCTGGTCTAATCGACCGCAAACCACCGGTAATATATCCCGGCTGCTGCGGAACCTCAGAATCTGGGTCGGCCAGCATTCCATCATCCAGCGACTCAGTGCGCTCGATCATTTCGGGTGTGCGATTGATAATCCATATAGGACGACCACGCCATTCGACGGTCATACGCTGTCCTGGTTCAAGCCTTGATATATCTGCTTGAACGGGAGCACCCGCCGCTCTTGCCCTGGCACTAGGCTGCCAAGAAGCCACAAAGGGAACCGCAACCCCGACAGCACCTACCGCACCCACAACGGAGGTAGCGCCTACGAGGAAACGGCGTCGGCCTTTGTTTACGCCGTTATCTGCCATTTCAGGTTTCTCCCATCAGCTTACCCGTTCCGCCGCAAAGGCGTCTTGCGGCGACGAATATTAAATACGCTCTATGGTAAAAAAACAAAGCGCTATACACAAGAACAACTACCCGTGACCATAGTGGTACGAGCAATATAATTTTTTGATATTCCAATAAAAAACGCCCAGGTCGGTGACCTGGGCGCCTTGCCACATAGCGTAAGTACTTAACGCTTAGAGAATTGCGGGCGACGACGTGCTTTACGCAGGCCGACTTTCTTACGCTCGACTTGACGGGCGTCACGCGTTACGTAGCCAGCGGCACGCAGCGTAGGACGCAGATCTTCATTGTAGTTCATCAGGGCACGTGTAATGCCGTGACGAATCGCGCCTGCCTGTGAAGAGTTACCACCACCGGCAACAGTGACAAAAATGTCGAACTGGCTCAGCGTTTCAGTCAACTCAAGCGGCTGACGAACAACCATACGACCCGTTACACGACCGAAATAAAGGTCTAGGTCTTGGCTGTTGACAGTGATTTTGCCAGAGCCCGGCTTCATAAACACGCGAGCGGTGGAAGTCTTGCGGCGCCCGGTACCGTAATACTGCTGTGTCATGGCGAAGATTTCCTCAGATGTCTAGTTCAAGCGGCTGTTGGGCAGCGTGCGGATGCTCGGCACCAGCGTACACTTTTAACTTAGTGTACATGGCGCGACCCAAAGGACCTTTCGGCAACATGCCTTTTACGGCTGACTCAATGATGCGCTCGGGCGCATGATCAAGCATCTTGTCGAATGTCATAGAGCGCAGACCGCCCGGGTAACCAGTGTGGCGGTAATAGGTTTTAGCCTTCGCCTTGTTGCCGGTCACATGGACTTTCTCTGCGTTGATCACGACGATATAGTCGCCGGTATCAACGTGAGGGGTAAATTCGGGCTTATGCTTGCCGCGCAGGCGACGAGCAATCTCGGTGGCCAGGCGACCGAGCGTTTTGTCCTTAGCGTCGACAACATACCAGTCGCGCTGGACGGACTGCGGCTTAGCACTGAACGTCTTCATGGATAAAATCACCAGATTAAATGTATTGGGTGACTCACACCGTTACACGGCGAAGCACCATCCCTATTCTTTTTGGTTGCCTGCATTCACAGGCAACATGTGTAGCGAGGCGGCATTCTACAGCAAGGATAGCGGCAAGTTAAGCGACATCGTGACTTTTTTACTAAACAGTTAGGCACAGGTTATGTTTAAGGCTTGTGAGGTAAGCCGAGATACTCACGTGACTGCATCTCTTGCAAGCGCGAAAGCGTTCGCTGGAACTCAAACGTTAGCTTTCCATCCCGGTAAAGCTCCTCAATCGGCCCCTCGGCCGACATCAGTAACTTCACGCCTCGATCATAAAACTCATCGACCATATTAATAAAGCGCCGCGCTTGATCATCTTTTTTGGCATCCATATAGGTGACATTGGACACCACCACCGTATGAAACTCCCGAGCCAACTCAATATAGTCATTTTGGCTGCGCGGCCCATCGCAAAGTTCTAGAAACTCAAACCACGCAACATCTTCATGCAAGCGGCGTGTTTTAAGCACACGATGATTAACCTCAAGCGGTGCATCCACCTCCCCTTCATGACCTGCAATTTCTCGAAAACTACGCGCAAGCTCCTGCTCGGCCTCTTCATCCAAAGGGGAGTGAAAAATAGCGGCGCGCTCTAAAGCACGTAATCGATAATCCACCCCCGAATCAACATTAACCACCTCGCAGTGACGGTTAACGAGCTCTATGGCTGGCAAAAAGCGCGCTCGCTGCAGCCCATCTTTATACAAGTCATCAGGCACGATGTTTGACGTTGCCACCAACACTACCCCGCGCTCAAACAACGCTTCCAACAGGTTGGCGAGAATCATCGCATCGGTAATATCTTTAACAAAAAACTCATCGAAGCAGATCACTCTGGCCTCAGTGGCAAACTTCCCAGCGATCAACGTCAGCGGATTTTTCTCTCCTTTATAATGCGTCAGCTCATTATGAACCCGCTGCATAAAACGGTGAAAGTGGGTGCGCACTTTATCAGGAAACGGCAATGCTTCATAAAAGGTATCCACTAGATAGGTTTTGCCGCGCCCCACGCCACCCCAAAAGTAGAGCCCTTTAACCCGAGGCAGAACAGGCTTACTAGCGGATGAGGCTTTTTTACCCATCAAGCCTGCCACCTTTGCCTTAAACCCCTTATGGGCCACCAACGCTTTAGGCATGGTTGTCGGCGCAGCCACAAGTTCATCGTATAGGCGCTGAAGATGGCACACAGCCTCTTCCTGGGCCGGATCATATTGAAAATCATCGCGCTCTAAATCAGCACGGTAGCGCTCCATAGGCGTTGCAGGGCGCGTGATAGATTGCGCCTCACCCGCAGATTTTGATGACATGCACTTGCCTCCTACAGCAGGTAATGCAGGACCCAGCATGAGCACTGGCAACCCTAAGAAGGGTGTGATTATACCTATAGAGGCATGTTAACGCATGAGTGGATTGACCCAACCGGCAGACTGACGCCTATAATGGCAGCCTGTTTCATTCATAAGCTGCTGACGAATGCAGCCGCTGTTATATAAGGCGCCAGGGAGAACACTGTGGACCCAAGCTCATCATTAACCTTTGCTATTATTGGTCTTGTCGTCGGCTTTATTGCTGGCATGGGCTGTTACCGTCTATTCAGCAAAAGCCAACGGCAAGCAGCAGCCATGCGGCAAAAACTACTCGAACGCGAACACCAAATTGCTGAAATGAAGAGCAGCGTAGGCAGCCATTTAAGTGGCATTTACCAACGACTCGGCAACATACGCGATGAAGCCAACCAGTTAGAGCAACAGCTCAAAGAAGACGCGGCGGAATGGAATATTCGTGATGCTGCCATTCAGCCCAGCCTTGACTTTAGCGGCTCTCACTCTGCCAAAACGTCGCCTTCCACTGATCAGACGTCCGCCCCCGCCATCCCGCGTGATTACGCAGACGGCAAAGGTGGCACACTATCTGAAGACTTTGGCTTGAAGGGCAGTCAGGCAGCCACGCCCCAACCACCGCGCTACTGATCAAACCATTCCGATCAAAAAGCTATAGTGGTCATAAAGCATGCTGCGAGCGCTTTTCAAACGTCGCAGCATTATTGCCCCTTAAAACTCCCTACTAACATATGAGCCATACAGGCATATGAGCCATACAGGGCTTTTAAGTGATTAAGCGGGATTATCGATATCAACAAAACGGTGTTCCACGCCGTACTCATCTGCCAACCACTCCCCCATCGCCTGAATGCCATAGCGTTCAGTAGCATGATGACCGGCGGCAATATAATGAATGCCCATTTCTCGAGCTAGATGGGTAGTCCGCTCCGAAATCTCCCCCGACACAAACACTTGTGCACCCGCTTCAAAAGCGTCCGTTATCATGTCTTGCGCGCCTCCTGTGCACCAGGCGATACGCTCGATTTCTCCCACGCCAGGTGCCTCAATCACCAATGGCTCTCGCCGCAGCGTTTGAGCAATTTGCTCTGCTAGCACCTGAAGCGTTTGCGGCTGAGTTAAACGCCCTGCCCATAGCAACCCTTCGCCTAGCTCACCATCGATACAGCCCTCCACCTTCCAACCCAAAAGCCTAGCCAGCTCTGCGTTATTACCCATTTCTGCGTGCGCATCCAGCGGCAAGTGATAGGCCAGTAAGTTAATATCATGGTCAAGCAACGTTTTAATTCGTTTTTGTTTCATACCGGTGATTGCAACCGGCTCGTTTTTCCAAAAATAACCATGATGAACTAACACCATGTCCGCCTGCCATGTAACCGCTTCGTCGAGCAGTGCCTGGCATGCCGTCACACCAGTCATCACACGCTGAACCTGGTCACACCCGGCTACCTGTAAGCCATTAATGGTGAAATCCTTAAATTGCCCCGCACGCAACTGATGGTCACAGGCTGCCACTAATTGATCTCGCTGAATCATGCCGACTCCTTTAAAGATTTAACTGCACCCGTGAGGAACTTGCTAAGAAAGTGTTACCATTAAAACGATTGTAAAACTCGTCTTCATTTATCGCGAATGGCGAGCCCAACACCCGCTAAGGAATTTTTTGCATGCGACGCTACGTGCTGCCTTATCTCTGGCCTGTCATCACTGGCGTGCTACTCGCTATTTTGGTCTTACTCTTACTTCCTGAGCAATTACCTAACCCGTTTAGAGAGCCACCTACACAGGCGACTTCACCGACCGTCGCGACCCCGCCTATTGCGCTGAACCCAGTGCCTAACCGCCCCGCCCCAGAGGTACATCAAGCAGCACCGCTGTCGCGCAACCAAGGGCCCGCCAGCTACTCGCATGCAGTTGAGCAAGCGGCACCCGCGGTGGTCAACATCTACTCTTCACGCATTGTTGAGCGTGATCAGCACCCATTGATGTCTGATCCCTTTTTCCAGCAGTTTTTCGATGACCAAGGTAGTGACGCCACTACTCATCATCGCATGCTATCCAGCCTCGGTTCTGGTGTTATTGTCAGCGATGACGGTTATGTGCTGACCAATCATCACGTCATCAATGGCGCAGACGAGATCCAAGTTGCCTTACGCGATGGCCGCGAGACGCTGGCTGAAGTTATCGGCACTGACCCTGAGAGCGACCTGGCAGTATTACGCATTGATCTTGACGATCTTCCGGTCATCGAACTGACCGACTCCGCCGATGTAGCGGTAGGTGATGTTGCGCTAGCCATTGGCAACCCTTTCGGGGTCGGGCAAACCGTTACCATGGGCATTATTAGTGCCACGGGTCGCAATCATTTAGGGCTTAATGCCTACGAAGATTTTATCCAAACAGATGCCGCCATTAATCCAGGCAACTCAGGCGGTGCCCTGGTTAACCCAGAGGGCGCACTGGTCGGAATCAACACGGCGATCTTCTCACGCTCAGGTGGGTCACAGGGTATTGGCTTCGCCATCCCCGCCAACCTTGCTCACAGCATACTTGATGAGCTTGTTACCCAAGGCCGTGTCATCCGTGGCTGGTTAGGCATTGAGGCTCAGGCACTATCACGGGAGCTAGCCGCCTCCTTCGGGCTACAAACGCCTCAAGGGGTTATCATTGCAGGTGTTGTTAGCGATGGCCCTGCAGCAAAAGCAGGCTTAGAGCCTGGCGATGTACTTCTCGCGGTGGATGGTCAGCCTATATTGGATGCTCGCGCCACCATGAGCGAGATCGCCTCCATTCCGCCCGGCACATCACTTCCGCTCACCATTGTACGCAGTGGCGAGCGAATGAATATGACGTTAGAGGTAGGAGAGCGCCCTCTTCCTGCGGTTACCAATGATGAAGAGCTCCCTCGTCCACGCGGCTCGTAACGTTTTTCAGCCGCGCGGACAAATAGAGCTTAAAACAAAGGCGGCGCACCAAGCATTAATCGAGAATACGGTACTCGGCGGAACGGGCATGAGCAGTGAGCGATTCGCCTCGTGCCAATACGGAGGCAATTTTTCCCAACTCAGAAGCTCCCTCTGCAGAGCAGTGAATAATCGATGAGCGCTTCTGGAAATCATACACGCCCAATGGCGAAGAGAAGCGCGCCGTTCCAGAGGTAGGAAGCACGTGATTGGGCCCGGCACAGTAATCACCTAACGCTTCAGCGGTGTAGCGGCCCATAAAGATTGCCCCAGCGTGACGAATATCGTCCAGCCAAGTTTCCGGTGCTGATACCGAAAGCTCCAGGTGTTCAGGAGCAATACGGTTAATCAACACAATGGCCTCTTGGGCATCCTGACAGTGGATCAACGCCCCCCGTCGCCGCAACGACTCACGCACTATCGCTTCGCGCTCTAAGCTAGGCAGCAGCCGCTCAATCGCCGCTTCGACCGCATCAAGATGCTCCGCATCCCAGCTTACCAATATCGCCTGGGCATCTTCATCGTGCTCAGCCTGGGAAAATAGATCCATTGCCAACCATTCAGGATCCGTTTGACCGTCCGACACCACCATAATTTCCGAGGGGCCGGCAATCATGTCGATACCCACTTGGCCAAAGACGGCCCGCTTGGCAGTGGCCACATAAATGTTGCCTGGCCCGACAATCTTGTCGACCCTAGGGACACTTTCAGTGCCGTAAGCGAGTGCTGCTATGGCCTGGGCACCACCAATGGTGAAGACATAATCGACCCCTGCCAAGTGGGCGGCCGCCAGCACCAGCTCATTCAACACGCCGTCCGGGGTAGGCACTACCATAACTATTTCCCGCACACCTGCTACATGCGCGGGAATCGCATTCATCAATACCGACGATGGGTAAGCTGCCTTGCCGCCAGGAACATAAATACCGGCACGATCAAGCGGCGTTACTTTTTGCCCTAGTACGGTGCCATCAGCCTCTTCATACTGCCAAGAGTTCGGCTTCTGGCGCTCATGATAACGTTTGATCCGCTCCGCGGCGCTAGAGAGCGCCTCACGCTGTTCGGCAGGTAAGTTATCAAAGGCGTGTTTCAACTGCGCGGGCATGAGCTGTAGTTCGTCCATGCCCGACACCGACAATCGATCAAAGCGATTAGTGGCTTCGATGACTGCCGCGTCGCCGCGCTGCTTGACGCTAGCAAGAATCTCCTCGACCCGCGTCTGCACCGCCTTATCAGACACTCCCTCCCAGTCCAGAAGTGTGTCCAGCCGATGATTAAAATCGGCATTGCTAGTCGATAGGCGTGCAATCGTATCAGAGTACTGATGGCTGACGGCGGTACTGCTTGTAGGGTTGCTCATAGATTACCTCGTATCACTCGGCAAACTGTGCCTGACGCTTTTTCACCGCGCTTTCCAGACGAGCCAATAAAGGCTTAATACGATCATGTTTCATGGTCATCGCCGCTTTATTAACTACTAATCGCGTGCTGATATGGGCAATTAGCTCACGCGGCTCCATACCGTTTGCACGCAAGGTATTGCCCGTATCAACAATATCAACAATTTCATCGGCCAGGTTCATCAATGGCGCTAGCTCCATTGCCCCGTAGAGCTTGATCACCTCAGCCTGAATGCCCTGTTCGGCGTAATAGCGGCGCGCCACATTGACAAACTTAGTGGCCACACGGCGTCTGGCGAGTGCTGGCAACTGGCCGGTGACCCCTGCGGTCATCAATTTGCAGCAGGCGATCTCCAGGTCCAGCGGCTCATAAAGCCCTTCGGCACCGTGTTCAAGCAGTACGTCTTTTCCCGCCACCCCTAAATCGGCAGCACCTAGTTGAACGTACGTGGGCACATCAGTGGCGCGGATGATGACGAATTTAACGTCCGGTAAGTTGGTATCGAACAATAGCTTGCGGCTTTTAGCCAAATCTTCGATAGGCGTAATACCTGCGTCGGCAAGTAGCGGCAGTGTTTCATCGAGAATACGGCCCTTCGAGAGGGCCAAAATCAGTTGCTTACTCATCGTTTAGCCCGTCGTTATTAGCATGCAAAAACTTAGTCGCATGGCTTAGCCGGGAATACGGCGAATACGCGCACCCAGCAGCTGCATTTTTTCTTCAATACACTCGTAGCCACGATCAATGTGATAAATCCTATCTACCAGTGTCTCGCCTTCAGCCATCATCGCTGCTATCACCAGGGAAGCGGAGGCGCGTAGGTCGGTCGCCATTACCGGTGCACCGGAAAGCGTCTCCACCCCTTCAATCAAGGCGGTGTTACCTTCCAGTACAATATTGGCGCCCATGCGGTTGAGTTCTTGAACGTGCATAAAGCGGTTTTCAAAAATGGTCTCAACCACCCGGGAATGCCCCACCGCCACGGCGTTCATAGCGACAAACTGAGCCTGCATATCGGTTGGGAATGCCGGATAAGGTGCAGTGCGAATATTCACCGCTTTGGGACGCTTGCCCCGCATGTCCAAGGCAATCCAATCATCGCCAGTGGTGATTTCGGCGCCAGCTTCTTCAAGCTTAGCGATCACCGCATCCAAAATATCTGCACGGGTACGGGTAACTTTCACACGGCCACCGGTCATTGCTGCGGCTACCAGAAAAGTACCCGTTTCGATCCGATCAGGCATGACATTGTGTTCGCAGCCATGCAATTTCTCGACACCTTCGATGGTAATGGTGTCGGTGCCGTGACCGGTTATCTTTGCGCCCATTTTGATCAGGCACTCAGCCAAGTCGACAATTTCAGGTTCGCGTGCCGCATTTTCCAGGATGGTTTTGCCATCGGCCAATGTCGCCGCCATCAGCAGGTTTTCGGTGCCGGTTACCGTGACGGTATCGAAATAGATGGTCGCTCCTTTCAGACGACCATCAACACGGGCACGAATATAACCCGCCTCAACGCGAATCTCCGCCCCCATAGCTTCCAGGCCACGAATATGCAGATCTACCGGGCGTGAGCCAATGGCACAGCCGCCAGGCAGTGATACATCTGCTTTGCCAAAATGGGCAAGCAGAGGCCCCAATACTAGGATCGAAGCACGCATCTTCTTCACTAGTTCATAAGGCGCGTGGCAATGAGTCACCTGGGAGCCATCTAACTGAATCGTCAGCTTCTCTCCCATTACTGGCTCAACGCCCATACGACCAAGCAACTCCAAGGTCGTGGTAATGTCTTGCAGGTGTGGCAAATTACCAATCACCACGGGGCCATCCGACAGCAGGCTGGCACAAAGAATGGGCAGCGCTGCATTTTTAGCACCACTTACCCACACTTCACCGTCTACCGAGCCGTTGCCGGTAATAATTAATTTATCCATGGGGCGGCCGTTATTGAACGTTTTCCGACGCAGTTTGCCACTGCGTCGGGGTAAACGTTTTGATGCTAATAGCGTGGAGAGCGCCAGATGCGATTTCATCGCTTAACGCGGAGTAGACCAATTGCTGACGCTTAACCGGAGAGAGACCTTCAAAGGCATCGCCAACCGCAATCACCTGAAAATTACAGCCTTCACCCTGGATATGGAACTGACATCCATCGATGCGGGATTCAAGCAGTGCTTTTACTTCGTTGGGTTGCATGGCGCAGAGAACTCCTTTTGAGTCGTCATTATCAATAAATGTAAATAGGTCGCCATAATAAAGAAAAGCAGCGCACTTGGCGATCATGCCAAGCTATTAAACCCTCAGCTAAACCACCAATGCAGACGCGGGATGGTCAATTAAGTTATCTAGCTCAGCCAACGACGCAAGCCGCCGAAGGGGTGCTGAAAAGTGAATAGCTTGAACATCAATGTCACGCGTTTGGCAGGCACGCAGCCATTCAAACAGCACGCTAATGGCAACACTGCTGGCTTTGTTTACCTGATTGAAATCAAATATGACCGATGTATGCTCCGTGGCCTGAAGCCATTTAACGCCAATGGCGGCCAAATCGGCCGCCAGCGTTACATTTACATCACCAACTACGAATAAGACAGCGTCTTCAACATTCAAGCTAACGCTGGGGTGTGTAAACAGCGCTGTCACGCATCGCCTCCCTGCTCTAGCTCTTCAACACCTACTTCAGGCGACCAGCCATTAATCACTGCATCATAATCGCGATTATTGTCACGCATGGCTTGATCAAACTGATTGCGGAACGTTAACCCCAGATTAATACCGTTAACGATGACATTAACAACACGCCATTCCCCATCAGAAAGCCTCAAGCTATAGCTAACGGGATAGACCTGCCCATTATTGGCGACAACTTCCATCGCTACACTAGCCTGGTCATCATGGCGCTGTGCTTGCTGAGCATCTAGTACGCGTAGCTCATCATAATCAAACGTCACTAACCCTCGCGTATAGGTATCAATAAGGGTTTGACGGAACACATCCGCAAAACGGCTGCGCTGCTCAGGCGTGGCATTGCGGAAATAGCTGCCCATGACACTGGCACCGATGTAACGAAAATCTGCCACTTGATCAAGATTGCTGTCGACCAATGCTTCAAGTTCGCTAAGATTATTAGCATAATAATCTTCACGACCCTCAAGGTCGGCCATTAGTGACTCAACGTTTTCACGAATCAAGGCCTCGGGGGTTTGCGACTGCGCTTGGGCCTGGATAGGCACCCAAAGCATGACCACTGCAGCTGCTGCAAAAAACCGACGACCAAACACGCTACTAATTCCTTTCATCACCTTTATCTCCTAACGCTTTATCGTATGGACAGCGTTTAATTGCTTGCCATATTGGACACAAATTGCTGAATAAGTTCTTCTAGCACCAGCGCTGACTGCGTATCACGGATAGTGTCGCCCGCTGCCAACATCTCAGGATCACCGCCCACGCTGAGCCCGATGTACTGCTCACCTAACAACCCTGCGGTAAGAATAGAGGCCGTGGAGTCTCTGGAAAGCTGTCCTTCTAGTTCACTGTTCAAGCTCAATACCACCCGCGCATCGTACCACTCTGCATCTAGCTCGATGGCTTCCACCCGACCAACGGTGACACCGGCCATGGTGACCCGAGCGCGAGGTTTTAAACCGCCAATATTGGCAAAATTAGCCTCCAGCTGAAACGACTGCGAAGGCGCGGAGAGTGTCAGCCCACTAACGCGCAAGCCGAGGAAAACAACCCCCAAGATGCCAGCAATCATAAACAAGCCAACACCGAACTCCATGGTTTTACTGCGTCTCATGAAACTGCTCCACCCATCAAAGGCCGCCGAACATAACGGCAGTCAGTACAAAATCAAGCCCCAGAACTGCAAGCGACGAATACACTACTGTGCGCGTTGTAGCGCGGGAGATACCTTCAGACGTTGGCACTAGGTCATAGCCCTGGAATACTGCGATCCATGTGACTACCACGGCGAACACCACGCTTTTAATCATGCCGTTGCCGACATCGTTGATAAAATCCACGTTTGCCTGCATGTTGCTCCAGTAGGAGCCTTCAAATACGCCTAGCCACTCAACGCCAACTAAATAACCGCCCCATATACCGACCACGCTAAAACCCACGGTCAAAATAGGCAGCGCTACAAAACCAGCCCAAAGCCTTGGAGCCACGACGCGACGCAGTGGATCAACACCAATCATTTCCATACTGGTAAGCTGCTCGGTGGCCTTCATCAAGCCAATCTCAGCGGTCAGTGCAGAGCCCGCACGCCCGGCAAACAGCAACGCCGCCACCACCGGTGCAAGTTCGCGCAAAAGCGAAAGCGCCACCATTTGACCAAGCGCCTGCTCGGCGCCAAAGTCCACCAGTATGGTGTACCCCTGAAGCGCCAGCACCATGCCAATAAACAGCCCTGACACGAGCACAATGGCCAACGACAGCACGCCGACAAAATGCATCTGCTGTAGCCACAGTCGCCAACCCTCTCGGGATGGGAAGCCAATCGCGGACTGAGCCAGAAAGACACCGGCGCGCCCTAGCGCTTCCATTAAATCGCATCCACGACGCCCCAATCGGGTAATACGTGCGATGCCGCTTGAAAATTTTGACTGCATTTACCCTGCCCTGTATTTACCCTGCTTTAGTCCATTTAGCCTGACGTTGACACTCTGGCATCACCTAAAATGTCGCGATAAAATGCCTCTGCGGGGTAGTGAAATGGTACCGGACCGTCTGGCTCACCATGAATAAACTGACTTACCCGCGGATCCTGATTGATATCCAGTGTCTGCGGCGTACCGTGAGCCACCACCTGACCATCAGCGATTAGATAGAGGTAGTCTGCAATACTCAATGTTTCCTTAATATCGTGTGAAACCACCACCGACGTCAGCTGCAGCGCTTGATTAAGGCGTTTAATCAGTTGAACCAATACCCCCATCGAGATAGGGTCCTGACCGACAAACGGCTCATCATATAAAATCAGTTCAGGGTCGAGGGCCATAGCGCGCGCTAAAGCCACCCGGCGAGCCATGCCCCCCGACAGCTCGGCGGGGGTTAATTCACGCGCACCGCGTAGACCCACGGCCTGAAGTTTTAGCAATACTAAATCGCGCACCATGGTGTCGGGCAGATCTGTGTGCACGCGCAGCGGAAACGCAACATTTTCGAAGACATCTAAGTCGGAGAAAAGCGCACCACTCTGAAACAGCATCCCCATTCGCTTACGCAACGTAAATAGCGCTTTTCGGGAGAGGCGGTGCACATCTTGCCCATCGATTAAAATTCGCCCTCTATCAGGCACTAACTGTCCGCCAATCAACTTGAGGAGCGTGGTTTTACCCGTACCGCTAGGCCCCATGATCGCCGTCACTTTTCCCCGCGGTATTGTCATATTCACGCCGCGGAAAATATCGTGATCTCCACGTGAAAAATAGAGGTCTTCGATTTCAATAAAAGGAGCATCTGTCATAGATCAGTTGACTCTTAGCGGGTGCAGCCGGGGCTCATTATATTACCCTATTTACTATCGCCGCAGTTAAAAAACAGCGTTTCTAAAACATTATCGAACAACGTACTATAACTCTACTAGACACCCCAGAGCGAACGGGTGTTCCTGCTAATATAAAAAACATTTAGCCCGCAACCTTTATTAAGGCAATGGCTAACTAGTGCCTATAAGCACGATCAAGATGTTATTCTTGCGCCCGGATCCTTTTATATTTTCAATCGTCAAGAGATATCCCTATGCGCCAGCCTCTCGCTCCACCCAGCTTATTACGCGAAAGCGCACTGCGTACGCTGCAAATTGAGCAGGCTGCTATTGGTGGCCTTCAGGAAAAGCTGGACGAAAGTTTTGACCGTGCCTGCGAGCTGATACTCGCTTGCCAAGGGCGCGTAGTGGTCACCGGCATGGGCAAGTCAGGCCATATAGCAGGCAAACTTGCCGCAACGCTTGCCAGCACAGGTACGCCGGCTTTTTTTGTCCACCCAGGAGAAGCAAGCCACGGCGATCTCGGCATGATTACCCGCACAGATGTCGTGCTTGCCCTTTCAAACTCTGGCGAAACGGCGGAAGTTACCGCGCTTTTACCGCTCTTAAAGCGCTTGGGTATCCCACTGGTCAGCATGACGGGGCGCCCCAACTCCACGCTGGCTAAACATGCCAATGCCCACTTAAACAGCGGCGTTGAGCGCGAAGCTTGCCCTTTGGATCTTGCGCCGACTAGCTCCACTACCGCAGCCCTTGCATTAGGCGACGCGCTGGCAGTGGCGCTCCTGGAAGCGCGGGGCTTTACTGCTGAGGACTTTGCGCTCTCCCACCCTGGTGGCAGTCTAGGTAAGCGGCTGCTGCTTCGGGTAAGGGATCTAATGCACGATGGCGCCCGGCTACCGCAAATAGCGCTAGGCAGCCCGCTGCGCGATGCTTTGTTAGAAATCACTCGCCAAGGCCTGGGCTTCACCTGCGTTGTGGATAGTGACGGCCGCTTAGCGGGGGTCTACACCGATGGCGACCTGCGGCGCACCTTAGATCATTTTCACAACCTGCGTGATGTTCTCGTCGACGATGTCATGACGCGCCCTGGCAAACGCATTGGTCCCGACATCCTAGCGGCAGAAGCAGTACGCATTATGGAAGAGAGCCGCATTACAGCATTAGCAGTGGTGGATGAACAACAGCGACCTATTGGCGCTCTACATATGCACGACCTACTCGCCAGCGGCGTTATTTAACCCACAACCACACGTTTTAGTGACTTGCTTAACGGAGACTATATGAGCCTACCTGCATCCCTACTTGATCGGCTCCGCCGCGTACGCTTATTGGCGGTGGATGTTGATGGCGTACTGACGGATGGTCGACTTTACTTTCAAGCTGACGGTATCGAAATCAAAGCTTTCCATACCCAGGATGGACATGGCCTAAAACTGCTAAAACGGGTGGGAATTCATGTTGCCCTGATTACAGGCCGTGATTCGCCAATGGTAAGCCAACGCGCTGCAGCACTCGGCATCGACCACGTCTATCAAGGCTGTGAAAATAAGCTCACCACGTTGCGTATCCTTTGCCAGCGTCTGGATTTAGAACTGGAGCAAGTGGCCTATTGCGGTGATGACCTCCCTGACCTCTCCGCCATCAAGCGTTGCGGTATTGGCATTACCGTTCCTAACGCGCCGGACTATATGCACACCCATGCCGACTGGATCACCGAGCGGCTAGGGGGACACGGCGCCGTGCGCGAAATCTGTGACACGCTGCTTGATGCTCAAGGCCATTGGGGGGCGGTGTTAGATACCTATTTGCATGGTCGCACATAAATGCTTAAACGAATTAAGACTCGCGTATGGCTAACGGGGCTTGTTATCGCCTTAGGAGCACTGCTGGTTTGGCTTGAACCGGGCGGGCCTCAACGAGTAGCTATCGACCCTGATGCACAGGCACAAGAACCTGGCCATGTGCTCGAAAATGCAGAAATTACCCTTTTCGGGGAAAATGGCAATACCTTACAGTCACTGCAAACACCGCACCTTATCCATACTCCCCAAAGCGGTGAAACTTGGTCAGAAGAGCCTAGAGCAATTTTGTATGACAGCGAAAATCGCCAATGGCTAGCCAACGCCGATGTCGGCACACTCAACGCCAACACTCATGCCCTTGTGCTATCCGGCTCAGCTCGACTGATTGCCCCTGACGAAGGCTGGCAACTTGATACAGAGTTATTGCACTATGATGGGCTAAATCAGCATGCTTGGAGTGAAACACCCGTTTTGCTGCAGCAGCCCCCACAGCAGATGAGCGCTTCACGTATGGATGCATGGCTTAACGATAGCCAGGTCCGCTTAACTGACAATGTGCGCGGCACGCACCCCCCTGCCACACAACGTTAACAGGAGTCGCCATGAAAACACTTATCTGCACCGCTCTTATTGCGCTCGCGGTACCGCTATCTGCGGGGGCCCAGTCCAGCCCTACCCAGCAGCAGGCACCGGTGGAAGTAGAAGCCGATCGCTTAGACCTGGATCAACGTGCTGGTACTGCCGTTTACACCGGCGATGTCGATATTCGACAAGGTGAAATGCAGCTACGAGGTGATCGTGTGGAAATCCAACGCAACGACGCAGGTGAGCTCTCACTTGCCACATCTACCGGCGAACGTGCCTACCTGCGCCATCAAACTGAAGGACAGGAAGGCCCTACTGAAGGCTGGGCCCGGCGCATCATTTACCATGTTGCAGAGCGCCGCGTAGAGTTAATTGATCAAGCTGAATTGACCCAAGAGGATGATCGATTTACCGGTGGACGGTTGGAGTACTTTATTGACCGTGAAGTGATTCAAGCACGCTCAGACGTTGACGGCAGCGAGCCGCAGCGCATCCGAATGACCCTTCAGCCAGCACAATAGGGAGTCAGCTTGTGGCAACTGCTGAAACTGCGCCGATAAAAACCCTCTATGCCCAACACTTAGCTAAAAGCTATAAGCGTCGTCAGGTGGTTAAAGATATCAATCTGGAGATATCTCAAGGTAGCGTCGTCGGTTTACTGGGGCCCAACGGCGCAGGCAAAACCACCTCGTTTTATATGATTGTCGGCTTGGTAAAAGCGGATGCGGGCAAGGTCGGCATTGATGATCTGGATTTGACCCGGGCACCCATGCATGAGCGGGCAATGGCAGGTATTGGCTACCTTCCCCAAGAAGCGTCAATTTTTCGCAAACTATCGGTTAGCGATAATATTATGGCGATTCTGGAGACCCGCAAAGAGCTTGACAGTGCAGGGCGCGAAGCGCGCTTGGAAGCTTTGCTAGAAGACTTTCATATCACCCATATTCGCAACAATTTAGGCATGAGCCTATCTGGCGGCGAGCGGCGACGTGTCGAAATTGCCCGTTCACTAGCCACGGAGCCTGCCTTTATTTTGCTTGACGAACCTTTTGCTGGGGTTGACCCCATCTCAGTTGGCGATATTAAAACCATTATTCGTGCGCTAAAGCAGCGACATATCGGCGTGCTGATCACTGATCACAACGTACGTGAAACCCTCGATATTTGCGATATCGCCTATATCGTAGGCGACGGCCAGATCATTGCCAGTGGCTCTCCCGAGTCAATTCTCACCAACCAGAAGGTGCGAGACGTTTATTTGGGTGCTGATTTTCGCCTCTAAGCTGTTTTTCACCTCTAATCAGTGCTCTACGATAATTTTTATACCAATGGCATGCTTATTGCACTTGCACACAGCCACCACTCGCACTAGGGTGAACCTTTCCGATTAACGAGTGGTTCTCAGATGGTCATGAAAGCTTCTCTTCAGTTGCGTATCGGCACACAGCTGACCATGACGCCTCAGTTGCAGCAGGCGATTGCCTTATTGCAACTATCAACGCTCGACCTTCGTCAAGAAATTCAGCAGGCGCTAGACGCGAACCCTATGCTGGAGCAAGAAGATGAGTTCAGCGAACAAGCTGTCAGCGAGCCTAAAGAGGAAGAGTGGTCAGAGAGTATCCCTACCGAACTTTCGGTAGACAGCGATTGGTCGGATACTTACCAAGACATGGGCAGCATGAGCGGTAGCAGCGGCGAGGGCCCTGACTTTGAGCGCCAGGCCGCAGGGCAAAGTCTCCACGGCCACCTGCTGTGGCAACTCGCCATGACCGATTTTAGTCCCCGTGAGCATTTAGTTGCGGAAAGCCTGATCGATGCGCTAGACGCCAATGGTTATTTAACCCAACCGCTTAACGACATTCGTGAAGGACTGCGCGCCCAAGGTATCGATGGCCTCAGCCAGCGCGAAATCGAGACCATACTGCTTAAACTGCAGCAGTTTGAACCTACCGGCATCTTTGCCCGCGACCTGCGCGAATGCTTAATGTTGCAGTTGGCTGCACTGCCCGATGACACACCGCTACTCGTCCCTGCCCGCCGCCTTGTCCGCCAATTTCTTGAAGCACTTGGTAAGGACGATATGCGCTTATTAAAGCGCCGCCTGGGGCTAAATGATGAGCAGCTGGGCGATGTCATCCTATTGATCCGCAGTCTCGACCCACGCCCAGGAAGCGCTTATGGCGTCACTGACGATAGCTACATCACTCCCGACTTAGTGGTGCGTCACGACAACGAAGGCTGGCATCTGGAGCTCAACCCAGAAGCCTTGCCACGACTGCGTATTCAGCCTGACTATGCAAGCTTGATTAAGCGCGCAGATAAAAGTCAGGACAATCAGTTCTTAAAAGAGCATTTACAAGAAGCGCGCTGGTTAATTAAGAGTCTTTCCAGTCGTAACGATACGCTGCTACGCGTGGGCCGCGAGATTATCACCCGCCAAATTGGCTTTTTAGAACACGGCGAAGAGGCTATGAAGCCGCTGATATTGGCAGATATTGCGGAAGCGGTAGAAATGCACGAATCGACCATATCTAGGGTGACTACCCAGAAATACATCCATACGCCCCGCGGCGTGTTCGAACTCAAATACTTTTTCTCCAGCCAAGTGAGCGGTCAAGATGGCGATAGCCACTCCAGCACCGCCATTCGAGCACGACTAAAAAAGCTGATAAACGAAGAGCCGCCTGGCAAACCCCTCTCTGATAGCCGTTTAGTGACGCTTTTAGACGAGGGTGGCATTCAGGTTGCACGCCGAACGGTAGCCAAATATCGCGAAGCCATGGGCATCCCCTCCTCTAGCGAACGCCGTCGTTTACGCTAAGGCTGTATCAATAGTAAGTAAACTCTCTACAAGGGCTTTGCAACGCGGCAAAAAGGGTTACAATCGAAGTACAGTCCGATGGATAAGGAGTACGTCAATGCAAGTTAATATCACTGGTCATCACGTAGATCTGACTGACGCCTTGCGTGACTATGTCAATGAAAAACTTGAACGTGTCGAGCGTCATTACGACAATATAACCACGGTGCAAGTCACCTTATCTGTAGAAAAAGAGCGACAGCAAGCCGCTTGTACACTGCACGCAGCAGGTGCAGATCTACATGCAGAAGCTCTCGACAGTGATATGTATGCCGCGATTGATGCTTTAGCGGATAAAATTGATCGTCAACTCGTTAAACACAAGGAAAAAGCACAAGCTCGCGCCCAAGGCGCAGGTGTGCGTTAATTCAATGACGTTGGAAACCATACTCCCCCCGGAACGCGTTCTATACGATGTGCCCGGGGGCAGCAAAAAAAGGGTGCTGGAGTTTTTCAGCACCTTTATTGCCCAAAACACGCCCAGCCTAGATAGCCAAGAAGTGTTTAGCCGATTAATCGGTAGAGAACGCTTAGGCAGTACAGGTATAGGTAACGGTGTGGCTATCCCTCATGCGCGTAGCCCTCACTGCTCAACGCCAATCGCTGGTTTCTTGAAGCTGTCGGAGCCAATCGATTTTGATGCTATCGACGGAGATCCAGTTGATTTAGTGTTTGTGTTGCTCGTACCAGAAGAGGCAGATGACACGCACCTGTCCTTGTTAGGTCAAGTGGCCACTATCATGAATGACGCGGATACCCGCCAGCAACTGCGCAAAGCAGGCAGCCAGCGCGAGTTACTCGATCTTATTACCGCTAAAATTCGTGAACAGTCAGCCCCCTAACAATGGTCTCAGGCACTCTGCTTATCTAACTCTGCTTGTCTAGTAGCTACCATCAACTCAGCCTGCTCAAAGCAAAGAGAGTCTAAATGCAACTGGTGATCATTAGCGGCCGCTCGGGGTCTGGTAAATCCATCGCCTTACAAGCGCTGGAAGACCTTGGCTACTACGCCATTGATAACCTTCCCGCCATGCTGCTGGGTTCATTGGTGGATGAATTACGCGACCAAGGCGAACGCACGCATTTGGCGGTCAGCATTGATGCCCGCAACTTGCCTGGCGCACTAGAGCGCCTTCCCGCCCAATTGAACGAGCTACGCCAGCGTCAAATAGATTTTCAAGTCATTTATTTGACCACTGATGCTCGCATTCTTCTTGAACGCTACTCAGCGACGCGGCGCAGGCATCCGTTGACCCGCGATAGCGAGATGACGCTGGAAGAGGCAATTAATAAAGAAGAGGAAACGCTACACGACATTCGCGATTTGGCCGACCTGCTGATCGACACCTCACGATTGTCGGTACACGATTTACGTCGCCGCATTACCGATCAGGTCGCGCATCAGCGGCGCGATCAGCTTACCCTAACATTTGAATCATTTGGTTATAAGCGCGGCGTCCCCATGGATGCAGATTTGGTCTTCGATGTGCGCTGCCTGCCGAACCCTTATTGGGATCCAACGCTGCGTCAATTTACCGGCCGCGACGCTAACATTGTGGCTTTTTTAAGCAGTTATCCCATTGTCGATGATATGAGCAATGATATTCAGGCTTGGCTTGAGCGTTGGCTACCCGCCTACCAGAATAGCCAACGCAGCTATATGACCATAGCTATTGGGTGCACTGGCGGACAGCATCGCTCGGTGTATATGGTCGAACAGTTAGCGAAAAGGCTGGCACCCCGAATGGGCGAGGTGCAACTGCGTCATCGCGAGTTAGGCTTGCAGTACACGCTGAGCGATCAGTCAGCGCTCCCGTTAACCAATCTCCCCCACATCGACAAACGGCAAGAGACTTCTTAAGCGTTTCTACCCATTAATGACACCACTCGGCGAAAAGGAACCAGGGTGCCAGAAAGAATACTCACACTTACCAATCAGCGCGGACTACATGCCCGCGCGGCCACCAAACTGGTCAAATGCGGTCAACAATTCACGGCTAAAATACGTGTTTATAAACAGCAACAGGTCGCTGACGCCGCCAATATCATGTCGCTACTAATGCTCGCCGCCCCCTGCGGCACTGAGCTGAGAGTCAACGCTGAAGGCGACGATGCAGAACAAGCGCTTGAAGCAATTCAAGCGCTGTTCGAAGCGCGATTTGAAGAAGATCAGTAGGCTACGCTTTTACTTATTAGTCACCAGCAACGGTCATCGCATCAACTAACCAACTACCCGTGTGAACACTTCCGCGGGTATCAGTGTCATCGCCTATCCCCACCAATCCTGAAAACATTCGCTCGAGATTGCTAGCGATAGTGAACTCTTCAATCGGGTACTGAACCTTACCGTTTTCCACCCAAAAGCCGGCTGCTCCACGTGAGTAATCACCGGTAACACCGTTGACCCCCTGCCCCATTAACTCCGTTACCCAAATACCTCGCCCCATCTCTTTCAGTAAGTGATCACGGGGCTGTAATGGCGCCGTCAGGCGAACATTGCGGGCTCCACCGGCATTCCCCGTGGTTTGCATATTTAATCGCCGCGCGCTGTAAGAAGACAGCATGTAGCTTGCAATACGGCCTTGATTGATAAAACGGTTATTGCGGGTTTGCACGCCTTCGCCATCAAACGGCGTACTCGCCATAGCGCCGATTTCCATCGGGCGCTCCTCTAAGCTAAACCAATCAGGAAATAGCGGCGTTCCCAATCGATCGCAGAGAAACGACGCCTGCCGATATAACGCCCCACCGGCTAGACCGCCAAGTAAATGCCCTATCAAGCCACCGGCTAACGAGGGGTCAAACAGCACTGGAAACGTACCCGTAGGGGGACGCTTGGCCCCAAGCCGACGCAGGGTGCGTGCAGCCGCCTCTTGACCCACCTCGGCAGGATCACGCAAGCTGCGGGGATCTCGCCCAGAAGTATAGTCATAGTCGCGCTGCATGCCGCCCGCATCCTGAGCAATCAGCATGCAGGAGAGAGAATGACTGCTACCTTTTTGAGTGCCCAAAAAACCATGGCTATTGGCATAGACACGAACCCCTTCACCGCTGGAGAGCGAAGCGCCATCGGACTGAGTAATCCCTTCAACCTCACGCCCAGCCTGTTCGCAGGCAAGCGCTAGCTCAATCGCCTCATCGGTTGTTAACGCCCAGGGGTAGTGCACTTTTAGGTCGGGCAGTTCGGTGGCCATTAGCGAAGCATCCGCCAGCCCAGCAGCCGGGTCTTCCCCGGTGTATCGGGCGATAGCAAACGCTTTCTCAACGGCCGCCTGAATGGAGGCACTGCTAGCATCGGTAGATGATGCACTGCCCTTACGCTGACCTACATATAATGTTACGGCAATGCCTTGATCACGCGACAATTCAACCGTCTCTACTTCACCTAAGCGCACGCTGACCCCAACGCCCTGGTCAACGCTTGCACCTACTTCAGCCGCATCCGCGCCTAAGCGTTTTGCCAACGCTAACGCCTCTTCAGCCCGCGCGGTCAATAATGACTGCTGCGCCGCTGCATCAAATTCCTGTGCCATATAACCTCCTTTATCAACCGAATGTCTCTCAACCAACGTCTTTCAAGAGAATGTCTTCGGCTAATCAATGTTGTACTCGCAGCTGGTATAATGCTGCAACGAATCTAGTCAGTGAGTCACATTATGCGAAAGCAACGTCCCGATCCTGTTGAAACAGAAGACCAGGAAGAACGCCCTAGCAAGTCGCAACTCAAACGCGAAATGCATGCCTTACAGGCACTTGGGGAAACTTTAATTGCTATGCGGCCAGCCGAGCGCGCCCGCTTTCCTCTCTCGGACGATATGCTGCGTGCTATCGAGGAAACATCGCGCATACGCTCCCATGAAGGCCGCCGTCGGCACATGCAGTACGTCGGCAAATTAATTCGTAAAGAAGACCTCACGGCCATTCAAGGCGTCTTCGACTCTATTGATCAAGAACAGGAGCAACGCGACCACGCTTTTCACCGCCTCGAAAAATGGCGGGAACGCTTAATTGATGAGGGCGATGATGCTGTTGATCTTTTCATGGCAGAGTACCCCGATGCCGACCGCCAAACGCTACGACAACTAATTCGCAACGCTCAGCGTGAGCGCGAACAGGGCAAACCGCCTACCAGCTCACGCAAGCTGTTCAAACACCTGCGCGAGACCTTAGCCCTTTAAAAAAAGCCCCTTTAAAAAAGCGCTTTAAGACTGCGTACCACCGACGGTCAGCTCATCCAATTTCAAGGTGGGCTGACCAACACCGACCGGTACGCCCTGCCCCTCTTTCCCACACACGCCAATCCCTGTATCAAGTGCCATGTCGTGACCAATCATTGAGACGCGTTGCATCGCTTCTGGCCCGTTACCAATCAGCGTGGCTCCTTTTACGGGTGCCGTCACCTTGCCGTCTTCAATCAGGTAGGCTTCGCTAGCGGAGAATACGAACTTCCCAGAGGTAATATCGACTTGGCCGCCGCCAAAGCTCACCGCATAAATGCCACGCTTAACGCTTTTAATAATGTCGCTGGGCTCATCCTGGCCCGCCAGCATGACGGTATTGGTCATACGTGGCATCGGTAAATGCGCAAAGGACTCGCGGCGAGCGTTACCCGTTGGCGCCATGCCCATCAAGCGGGCGTTGAGCTTGTCCTGCATATAGCCGGTCAAAATACCGTCTTCGATAAGCGGTGTATATTGACCCGGCGTACCTTCATCATCGACGCTCATCGAACCACGAGAATCTGATATTGTTGCGTCATCTACAATAGTGACGCCTTTAGCGGCGACGCGTTTACCCATCTGACCAGCAAAAGCAGAACTACCTTTGCGGTTAAAATCACCTTCCAAGCCATGACCAACTGCCTCATGGAGCAAAATACCCGGCCACCCGGACGCCAACACTACAGGCATTTGTCCGGCAGGCGCATCAATAGCTTCCAGATTGACAAGGGCTTGGCGAACAGCCTCTTTAGCGTAGTGCTCCGCTACCTGATCATCACGCAGCTTAGCCATTGAATAGCGGCCACCACCACCGGCACTGCCACGTTCACGGCGGCCATTTTTGACCGCAATAACGCTGACATTAAAGCGCACTAGCGGACGAATATCCGCCGCCAATGTTCCGTCGCTTGCCCTTACCAACACGACTTCATAAGTGCCTGAAAGAGAGGCACTGACTTGGCTGATACTGGGATCCGCTGCACGCGCTACACGATCAGCTTGCTTTAGCATGGCCACCTTATCTTCAGCACTAAGCCCCGCCAAAGGATCAATACCCGCGTAGCGTGACGCAGCTGACACTTGGTGTACCGCCTGTCCTGGAAGCCGTTTACCACTGCGCACAATGCCCGCTGCCGTACGGCCTGTATCCATTAGTGCATCGGCTGTAATTTGGTTGGAGTAGGCAAAGCCGGTTTTTTCGCCCGCCATAGAGCGCACACCGACGCCACCGTCAATGTTATAGCTGGCCTCTTTGACCTCACCATCTTCCAATACCCAACCTTCTTGCCAAGTACGCTGAAAGTATAAATCGGCATAATCAATACCCGCGCCCATGGCATAGCCCAGGCCGGTTTCCAGCGCATCTAAGTCTAGTCCGCCGGGCGTTAACAGGATGGCAGCAGCGGTATCTACATCATTTTTATATGCGGTCATTGAGGGCCTTCTAAAGTAACCTGCGGCGAGGCCCAGGGGCCTCGCACGCGATAATGGAGTGTCGTGGCTCGATCTAAGGCGTCGCCAAATAACTGGTCAGCGAGAAACAGCGCGCCGCCTACAATGGGCGCGCCAACGGCAATCGCCGCGATGGGCAAGCTTTGGGTCACTGGCAGTATGACGCCAAGCCGCTGGTCAAGTTCACGATTAACAAGGTCTACATCACCCGTAAGTTTAAGAGTGGCGGCAGGAGCGTCAATTTGCAACGGCCCACGCAGCGTCAAAAGCCCACCCGCCACATCGGCAGTTCCCTGCACGCGGTCAAATGCCGTGCCCTCACCGGTGACATCGGAAAAATCTAACCGCAAGCGGCGTAAAATATTGTCGAAATTGAGCAAACCAATTAAACGTACCGGTGCAGACTCAAGCGTTACAAACCGTCCATCGCGAATATCGGTTCGGATATAACCATCGGATTGACTCAAGTCCAACTGCCAGGGCGCACCCGGCCAATCAAGTGACGCGACCACATCGGTGCTCCGGCTGCGCATCACCACCGGCTGATCAAGACGCTCTAGCGCAGTCCCAACGTCACCACCCTGAATAGAGATATCGGCACGAGTGTGGCTAGAAAGTGAACTACCCTCCCAGTGTAGCTCGCCGCGGGCGGAAAGTTGCCCCATCGTCAAACCTACCGGGGTGAGTGAAAAACGCTCTCCATCGGTTTTCCAATAGGCCGTTAAGGGGCCAAAACGGCGTGCTCCCATGGCGATTTCAGCTAACCGCAGTCGTCCATCTGGCACGTCAGCCAACCAGTCAGGAATAGCCACAGGTGAATCTCGCTGGGTTTCCACCTCTTCCCACCAGGAGCCAGGGGCTGGGGAACCTGCGTCGTGCTCAACATTCGCCAACGCTAGCAAGCGATCAAGCGCAATCGACTCAACCACTATATCCAAGGGATGCGACGAAGCATCATTGTAAATTAAGTGCCCAGTAACAATATTGCCGCTTACATCTAGATCAGCGCGGCTATTATTGACGCTCCCCGCTGCGCTGATATTACCTAAACACTCGCTCTGATAGACCACACATGGCGTTGCCAGTGAGACAACAATGGGCATTTGACTGTTACCACTGCCCAGCGAAGAGCCTGCTCCTGTAAAGAGTGGCGCCAACGCTTCCTGCCAAGCTAACGGGTCGATGCGCGGCACATCGGCGGCAATACTAAAGCCAGCCTGAGAGGGCCATTCAGGGGGAGATGCTGCCTCACTGCCTAAGTGTAATGTCCCAGCGATCGCACCATTACGCTGCTGTGCACGTGCAAAAGCAACATCGGCCAAACGACTTTCAACACGCCCAGCGTCTATATCGGCGGTGACTATCCAGGGCCATGGTTGCTGGGCCGATTTTGCAAATGGCTCCGGCAAATGGCTGGTGATACCGATTAAACGACTCTCCAAGCGGACGGTTGGGGTGGGTAACAGGCTAACCAACCCTTGCCACTGCAACTGACCTTCCAGCGGCAAGCGCCCCTGGCTATCGTCTAAATCGGCGAGATCAAACAGCGCGGCTGAAGCGACACTGCCCTGCAACTGTACGCGGTTACGGCGGGTATCAATATCAGCGTTTATCTCCCCACCCAATAGTTGACCAGTGGCGTTACCCATTAGCCCTTGATTCTCACCGTCTTGCAGCCAAGTGAGATCACCCTCAACTGCCTGAGCTCGCAATTCCAACGGCTGGTAGACAATTTCTGAAAAGCGCGGCTGAGCATTAATTTCCAACTGTAACGCTTCCGGTATTTCCAATGGTAACGATAACGCAATATCGCCATTAACCTCTCCTGTCACGCTTAGATCATCGAGTTGGGAAAGATCTATGTCCGGCATTGCCTGTAAAAAAGCCGTCAGCGCTTGTCCATCGGCATGCAACTGCCCTGAAAGATCAAGCACCTCATCTTCCATTTTCACCTCACCCTGAGAAGCAGTAACGCCATGGCTTTGGGCATGGTCTATTTCGGCATCAAGTACCTTGTTCTGCCATTTCAAACGGCCCTCTACATCTTCCAGGCGTGGCCAGCCGGGAGCGATTGGCATATGGCCCTGATTAATGGCAAGCGCCAATGTGGCGGTAAAATCTGCCCCCGTACTTGACTCCCCGATTGGCTGACTAAGCCTTAAAGAGCCCTCACTAACATAGCCGCCTATGTCATTGAGCAGATAAGTGCTTAACCCCTCTTCCATTACCCCCAATGGTAACCACTGGGCTAAGGGCCGCTCTATGGCATCTACATCGCTAAAATCGATATCCAATCCAAAGTGGCCGCGCTGTTGGCCAGTGACCAAACCAAAACCACCCGTTACCTGTGCGCCATCCCAATCCACCTTTAACCGCTTTCCGCTTACCATGGCCCTGGGGCCGTCATACACCCACTCTACTTCCCCCTCGGCATGGCGTAGCTGCATTGGGGCGGAAAACACATCGGGAAAATAGAGGGTGCTATCGCCGTTACTGCTAAACAGCACCCGGCCACGCAGATTGCGCGCCTGCACCCAGGCATCTAAAGGACCGCCGCCTGGCGCCTTCTGCCACGGTGACACTTCTACGCCAGTGATCGCCGCATCTACGTCCCATTGGCCGTCGCGTTGGCCTACATGCAGCCCTTGCACCTGACCGCGCGGAGAGAGAGTTTGTAATACGCGAGTTACCGACTCAGGTAGAAATACATAATCACGCCAAGCCGTAAGCGAGGCTAATTCAAACGCGCTCGTGCGAACTTCCCATCGCCCAGGCTGATGGGAAGCAGACCAATGACGAGGTAAGGCCGGGCCATCACTTCCACCTACCGGCTGTGCCCACTCTACGCTTTGGGCATCGCCACTTAACCAGGCCTCGCCACCATCGCCATCGCGTTGCCACAGCCCGTTAGCTTCAATATCTCGTAGCACAGCGTATTGAACATCGTGACGCAACGTTAACTGCGGCACATCCACGGAAATACGTGCCTCTTCTAGACGCCCACCTCCCCAGCGCCCCCAAAGCCGCGCACGCCCCCCAGCCTGCTCTAAATACGCCACATGGTCAGGGCGGAACATGTCAGCGAGCACAACTAATTGATCAAGCTGTATATCCAACTGCAACGCGGCAGAAAAGTCGCTAAAGCCAAGACGGCCAGGCTGCATCTCAAGCTTTATTTCAGCCGCTGGTAGAGGTATCTCCCGCGCCTGTTGTATCGACTCAGCAATATTAATAGCACCTTGCAGCCGGGTGCGCCGCTCATCGCCCGTTAGTAATAGCGTTTGAGCATGCAGCATGACCGTGTCCTCACTGCCATGCAGCACCATGCGGGTATCGTGCACCCACAGACGTTGGCGCAATATTAAGCCCACCCAGTCATCAAGGGTAGCGAGATCAACGTCAGGTTCAGGAGCGATCAGAGACGGTAATTCAGCGGGTTCAGGCCACTGCCATGCCCCACCAATGCCTTCATAAAGATGAAATTCAGTACCGCTAATCCGAGCATCGTTAAAGATAGGCGCCAGATTGGCAAGCGTCGCCCAGAAGTCTAACCGCAGCCCAGCATGGTCTAACGAAAACAGCGCCTGGCCATCGGGCGTTTCAGCCTTTAAGCCATCAAGACGCAGCAGAAGGTCATTACGGGCAAGGGCGAGCGATAAGCGCTCAATAGTGACAGGCACACCAATACGCGCTTCTAACAGCGCTTCTATTCGGGGGGTAAGTGCGTCCGTTTGGCTAATCGCTAGGCGCAGCAGTAGCAGTACCACGGCGATACTGCCCAATAGCCAAGCCATTACAACTAAACTCCAACGCATTAGCGAACGAGTCAACATGGCTTACATCAATACTATATCGTATTGCTCTTGGGAGTAGTGCTGCTCAACCTGAAAACGTATCGTTTTATTGATAAACGCTTCAAGGTCTGCCACCGCCGCTGATTCTTCATCCAACAAACGATCTACTACTGGCTGTGAGGCAAGCACCATGTAGGTTTCAGCGCTGTAAGCACGCTCCTCACGCAAAATTTCTCGAAAAATTTCATAGCAAACCGTTTCGGGTGTTTTTAGCGTTCCACGGCCGCTGCAAGTAGGGCACGCTTCGCACAGCGTTTGCTCTAGGCTTTCACGGGTACGCTTGCGGGTTAACTGCACCAAGCCAAGTTCGGTAACACCCGTGCATTTGGTTTTGGCATGATCGCGCTCTAAGGCCTTCTCTAAAACCCGCAATACCTGGCGTTGGTGCTCAACATCAATCATATCGATAAAGTCGATAATGATAATGCCACCCAGGTTGCGCAGCCTAAGCTGACGAGCAATCGCGGTGGCCGCTTCCAAATTGGTTTTGAAGATAGTCTCTTCAAGGTTGCGGTGACCCACATACCCACCGGTATTGACATCGATGGTGGTCATGGCTTCGGTGGGATCAATCACCAAGTAACCGCCTGATTTCAGTTGCACCTTACGCCCTAGCGCTTTTTGAATTTCATCCTCGACGCTATACAGGTCAAAAATGGGCCGTTCGCCAGGATAATACTCGATCCGGTCAACGGCATCGGGCATAAACTCTTCTGCAAACTCAACCAACTTGACAAAGTTTTCTCGCGAGTCGATGCGCACTTTTTCAATGTCGTCACGCATCACATCCCGCAGCGTACGCATAAATAGCGGTAAATCATCATAAATAACGCTTTGCGGAGTAGCGGTCACTTTACGCTCGCTGACTTTCCGCCACAGCCGCAGCAAAAAGTACATATCCCCTTTAATCTCTTCGTCGCCAACGCCTTCAGCCGCCGTACGTACGATAAAGCCACCGGTCACGTCTAACGCTTGCTCGGCGACGCTCTCATCAAGTAATGTTTTTAATCGCTCGCGCTCTCGCTCATCCTCAATGCGCTGAGAGACACCATGATGCGGTGAATCCGGCATATAGACTAAATAGCGAGAAGGTATCGACAAATGGGTGGTTAAGCGCGCCCCTTTACTACCGATGGGGTCTTTAGTGGCTTGCACCACTAACGCCTGCCCTTCATGAAGTAACTGCCCAATGGTTTGCTGTGCGTCAAGCGGGGTGCCTGAGGGCATTACTTCATGGGCATGAATAAACGCCGCGCGCTCTAAGCCAATATCAACAAAGGCAGCCTGCATACCAGGCAGCACACGCACCACCTTGCCTTTGTAGATATTGCCCACAATACCGCGTCGGCGTGAACGCTCGATCAGTGCCTCTTGCAGAACACCATTTTCCACCAGCGCAACGCGGGTTTCCATTGGCGTTAAATTGATGAGAACTTCACCGCTCATGCAAAATTCCTTGTTGGTTGACGTATTCCTTACCAGCGACACAGGCAGCAAAGCCTTCAAGGCAAGGGAGATTAAGCACGCTCCCAGATAGGAACTCCCTGTCTACGCAGTAATTGCGCTGTTTCAAACAGTGGTAATCCCACCACTGCCGAATGGCTACCCTGAATCTCTTTTACAAATATGGACGCTAGTCCTTGTATTGCGTAACCACCCGCTTTGTCAGCAGGCTCGCCGGTACGCCAATAGTCAGCGATTTCATTTTCATCAATCTTGCGCATGATCACTTGCGTTGCCACACAGCAGGAAAGGATGCCTTCTGGTCCAGTGACCGCTACTGCTGTCAGCACCTGATGGCTCCTATCTGAAAGCAGGCGCAACATGTCGGCCCCCTGCATAGCATTGTGTGGCTTACCCAGGATACGCCCATCTACCACCACAGCGGTATCCGAGCCTAACGTCGGCAAGTCAGTGAGCGAAGCGGCCGCCTGAGCCTTCGCAATCGCCAAGCGTAGCACATAAGCATCAGGCAACTCCCCACTCAGCGGAGTCTCATCAATGTTGCAGGGTTTGACCGTGACTGGCACACCGATAGAGGCCAGTAGCGCCCGACGACGCGGCGAAGCAGATGCCAAACATAGTACAGGAGATGAAGCGGTCATGAGGCAGCCATCCGTCGCTCTAACGCCTGAAACATAGTGGATAACCACGGCCACAGCAGAGCGCTAACCAGAGAAGGAATCAAAAACGCCAAATGAATCGAAAAATCGCCCACGATAGTACGTAACCATTGCGCAACTAATTGCACTAAGCCTAACAATACAAGCACTAATGCTGATTGCTGAACCAGTGAATATGCCCGAAAGCGGGGATACACCAGCGCACATAAAAACGCTAACAACGCATAAATTAACGCATGCTGGCCTAATGCAGTGCCTTCAATGAGATCCATTAAAATGCCCAGCACAAAACCGTGAAAAACGCCGACTCTATCAGGTGTACGCATACACCAGTAAATCAACATTAATCCTAGCCATTCAGGACGATATACCTGCCAACCATCGGCTAGGGGCATAACTTGCAAACACAGCGCCAGGACCAGGCTAAGCCAAACAACCAACAGTGGGACAATCGGTGCGCGCGCCATCAGGGCACCTCTGGGGATGATGCATTTTGATCGAGCAATGGTTGATCTGGCATTACTTGATCTGAAAGACGAAGCGAAGAGCGTAATGCATCCGCCGAGATATCCAGCGTATCGTCCCACGCATGTTCTGCTACTTCTTCCTGCGGTGGCGGAAAAAGCAATAAGAAGTGACGTGAGCGCTGCAATTGCGCCATGGGCTCTGCGGTTACGCGAGCAAAAGGCTGACCAGGGTCGTGGTAGACCTCAGTGACGCGCGCCACGGGATAGCCCGGTGGAAAGCGCCCTGCCAATCCAGACGTGGTAAGCAAATCACCTTCACGGATATCCGCCGTATCAGGCACGTGCATCACATTAACGCTGCTATAGCGCCCAGCACCTTGCACAATAAAACGCAGCCCATTGCGATTAAGCTGAACCGGCAAAGCATGGCTCGCATCGGCTAACAACAATACGCGGCTAGAGTAGGCTGAAACGGCGGTAATCTGCCCCACTAAACCTGAAGCATCAATCACCGGTTGCCCCACGTAGGCACCATTGCGATGCCCACGGTTAACCACCATCTGATGGCTAAATGGATCGTTATCCAGTGATAAAAGTTCGGCCGTGATGTAAGGAATATTACGCCGCTCGGCAGCTTTAAGCAGGTCACGCAGTTCGCTGTTTTCCGCCGTCAGATTCGCCATCCGCTGACCACGGTGGGAAAGCGTAAGAATCTGCTCACGTAAACGACGATTTTCATCCACTAATGCCTGTTGATCAGACAGTGCGAGCGCCCCCCAATTCAATAAGTCGCTAGGCACACTAACGACCCACTGAATAGGGGCAACGACCATCGACATTTGCGCACGCACTTGTTCCATGCGCGTGAAACGCTGGTCGACAAACATCAATGCACTGGCAGCCAATACGCAAAAGAAAAGCCGGTAGCCCGGCAGTGGCCCGTGCGAAAACAGCGGTTTAATAGGCAATCCCCCCGCAATTAACCGCTGCGATTAGTCGCTCGACAGCAACTCAAAGGTGTGCTGATCAATCATTTCCAGCGCTTTACCACCCCCGCGTGCAACGCAGGTCAATGGATCTTCGGCAACAATGACCGGCAGGCCTGTCTCTTCAGCAATCAGTTTATCCAGATCGCGTAACAAAGCACCACCACCGGTAAGCACAAGACCACGCTCTGCAATATCAGAGGCCAATTCTGGCGGCGACTGCTCAAGCGCACTTTTAACCGCGGCCACGATGGAACCCAGTGTCTCCTGTAAAGCCTCAAGAGTTTCGTGGGAATTAAGCGTAAAGCTACGAGGAATGCCTTCTGCCAAATTGCGGCCGCGCACATCAATTTCACGCAGCTCGCCACCGGGATAGGCACAACCGATCTCTTCTTTGATGCGCTCGGCCGTCGCTTCGCCAATCAAGCTGCCGTAGTGGCGGCGCACGTAAGCGGTAATTGCTTCATCAAAGCGGTCACCACCCACGCGAATCGACTCAGAATAGACCACGCCATTCAGCGAGATAATCGCGATCTCAGTGGTACCACCACCAATATCCACTACCATCGACCCCTGGGCTTCCTCAACAGGAAGACCCGCGCCAATAGCGGCCGCCATGGGTTCTTCAATCAAGAACACCTCGCGGGCACCGGCACCTTCTGCTGACTCACGAATGGCACGCCGCTCAACTTGCGTAGACATGCAAGGGACGCATACCAGCACACGCGGACTGGGAGTCAAAAAGGTGCTTTGGTGAACCTTACGGATAAAGTGCTGAAGCATCTGCTCAGTCACCGTAAAGTCGGCGATGACGCCATCCTTCATCGGGCGGATGGCTGTAATATTGCCAGGCGTACGGCCCAGCATTCGCTTGGCATCGGTACCAACTGCCGCGACGCTGCGCATATTGCCAGACTGGCGGATAGCAACCACGGACGGCTCATCAAGCACGATGCCACGACCGCGTACATAAATCAGTGTGTTGGCCGTACCCAAATCGATCGATAGATCGCTGGAAAACAGCCCCCTCAAACGTTTAAACATGGATGTTGTTACCTAGTGCAGACCGGGAACCCTGTGCGGATGCAAACGGTATCACCGCAACCCCCTGGCAGCAAGCACGAGTCGTGCTAACACTGCCCGTTAAGGCCAATATGTGGTACCTTTTGCGGCTATTTTCCACGTCTGCGACACAAGACGTTTTTTTGATGTCGGTATGTATACCGCTTAATGTGGAATATGTTCCATCACATTTGCGAGGAAATCTCGATCATGGCGATTGAAGACTCTCATGTGCGCCGGGCTGCCCACTTGGCCCGGCTCGCCATCAGCGATGACCAAGCCAGCGGCTTTGTAGACGATTTAAGCCGCATACTTGAAATGGTTGATCAGCTACAATCCATTGATACTGAAGGCGTTATTCCGCTATCTCATCCACTGGATGCAACCCAGCGACTACGTGCCGACGAAGTTACAGAAACCAATCAGCGCGACATTTTCCAGCGCTGTGCCCCGGCAGTGGAAAACGGCTTGTATCTCGTTCCCCGGGTTGTTGAGTAACGTTGCTAAATTAATGTCGCGGAATAAAAGCGACGCCAGAACACCCAAGCTACCACTTTTATTTCTTTTTTTCTCCCCTGAACGGAGCTTCCGGGTCATGTATGAGAAAACCTTAACGCAACTCGCTGCCGCCTTGAAAAGCGGCGAGTTTTCAAGCCGCGAGCTAACTGCTCACTATTTACAGCGCATTGAAAAGGCTGATGGCAAGCTGAATAGCTTTATCAGCGTGACAGCCGAGCAGGCGCTTAAACAGGCTGAAGTAGCCGACACTGCCCGCGCAGAAGGTAAGGCTGGGCCGCTTGCAGGTATACCGCTGGCGCTAAAAGACATTTTCTGTACGCGCGATGTCAAAACCAGCTGCGGTTCGAAAATGCTGGATAACTTTATCGCGCCCTACAATGCCACCGTGGTGGAAAAGCTTAACGCGGCAGGCACCATCAGCCTGGGCAAAACAAATATGGACGAGTTCGCCATGGGCTCCTCCAATGAAAATAGTTATTACGGACCGGTCAAAAACCCCTGGGATCTTAAGGCAGTGCCCGGCGGTAGTTCAGGCGGCAGTGCCGCAGCAGTAGCGGCAGGCCTAGTCCCTGCAGCAATGGGCACTGATACCGGTGGCTCTATTCGCCAACCGGCCGCCTTCTGCGGTATCACCGGTTTAAAACCCACCTACGGTCGCGTCTCCCGTTTTGGCATTATTGCTTACGCTTCGAGCCTAGACCAAGCAGGCCCGATGGCGCGCAGCGCCGAAGATTGCGCGCACTTGCTAGGCCTCATTGCAGGTCATGATGGACGTGACTCCACCAGCGTTGCCCGCGGCGTGCCGGACTATGTGGAAAGTCTGAATGCTCCATTGTCAGGGCTTAAAATCGGCCTTCCCAAGGAGTATTTTGGTGACGGTTTAGACCCGCAAGTCGAAAAAGCGGTCCGTGAAGCGGTGAAAATCTACGAGTCACTGGGCGCCACGGTGCGGGAAGTCAGCTTACCGCATACCCACTACGCGATTCCGGCCTACTACGTTATTGCTCCGGCAGAGGCCTCTTCGAACCTATCTCGCTACGACGGCGTGCGTTTTGGTCACCGCTGCGACAACCCCAGCGACCTTATCGATCTTTACACCCGCTCCCGCGCAGAGGGCTTCGGCGAAGAGGTGAAGCGACGCATCCTAATCGGCACGCACACGCTGTCAGAAGGCTTCTTTGACGCCTACTACACCAAGGCGCAGCAGGTTCGCCGCTTGATCCGTCAGGACTTCCTGGACGCCTTTGAAGATGTGGATGTCTTAATGGGCCCCGCATCGCCCACGCCAGCATTTGACCTGGGGGCTAAAAAAGACCCGGTCTCTATGTACCTTCAGGATATCTACACCATTGCGGTTAATCTGGCGGGCATTCCCGGCATCAGTGTTCCTGCTGGCTTAGTCGGTGGCCGCCCGGTGGGTCTACAGATTCTTGGCACCCACTTTGCCGAAGCCCAGCTGCTAAACGTCGCTCATCAATTCCAGCAAGCAACTGATTGGCACTTACAACGTCCTGCCTTTGCCGAGGAGTACGCCTAATGCAATGGGAAACCGTGATTGGGCTTGAAGTCCACGTTCAGCTTGCAACACGCTCAAAAATCTTCTCCGGTGCCTCAACCGCATTTGGCGCTGAGCCTAACACTCAAGCCTGCGCGGTAGATTTAGGCCTGCCCGGCGTATTACCGGTGCTCAATGAGCAGGCCGTGGCCATGGCCGTTCAGTTTGGGTTGGCGGTGCATGCAGACATCGCTGAAGTGTCGGTATTTGACCGTAAAAACTACTTCTACCCTGACCTGCCTAAAGGCTATCAGACCAGCCAGATGTATCACCCCATTGTCGGCCCTGGCGATGTAGAAATCACCTTAGAGGATGGCAGCACTAAACGTATCCGTATTCACCATGCCCATCTAGAAGAGGATGCTGGTAAGTCGCTCCACGAAGACTTCCATGGCATGACTGGTATCGATTTAAACCGTGCGGGAACACCGCTGCTGGAAATCGTTTCCGAGCCGGATATGCGCAACGCCAAGGAAGCCGCCGCGTACCTTAAGGCGATTCACTCGATCGTGACCTACCTGGGCATTTCCGACGGCAACATGGCGGAAGGCTCGATGCGCTGCGACGTTAACGTTTCTGTACGACCTAAAGGTCAAGAAGCGTTTGGCACCCGCGCCGAGATTAAGAACGTTAACTCTTTTCGCTTTGTCGAACGCGCCATTGCGTTTGAAGTGGAGCGTCAGATTGAGCTGATTGAAGATGGCGGCAGTGTGGTACAAGAAACACGCCTGTTCGACCCAGACCGTGATGAAACCCGCAGCATGCGCACCAAGGAAGAGGCTAATGACTACCGCTACTTCCCCTGCCCTGATCTGTTGCCGGTAGTACTGGATCAGGCCTACCTTGACCATCTGCGTGGTCAGTTGCCCGAACTACCTGCCGACAAGCGTGCGCGTTTTCAAAACGAGCTGGGGCTGTCTGCCTATGATGCCAACGTCATTTCGGCCAGCCGAGATATGGCTGAGTTTTTTGAGTCGGTACACAGCGTGTGTGGCGATGCCAAACAGTCAGCAAACTGGGTGCAAGGTGAGCTTTCAGGGGCGCTTAACCGTGAAAACCTGAGCATTGCTAACAGCCCGATTTCAGCGCGCCAGCTAGGTGAGCTCATTAGTCGCGTGCTAGACGATACAATTAACGGTAAAGCCGCTAAAGAGGTTTTCCAGGCGTTATGGAATGGTCAGGGCGAGTCCGCCGATGAGGTGATTGACGCTAAAGGTCTTAAGCAGGTAACCGATACTGGTGCCATTGAAGCGATGATTGACCAAGTGATTGCCGATAGCCCCGCTCAGGTTGCTCAATATCGCGACTCAGAGCCGGATAAACGCGGCAAAATGATTGGTTATTTTGTCGGTCAAGTAATGAAGGCTTCCCGCGGCACCGCCAATCCACAGCAGGTAAACGGCTTGCTTAAAGAGAAGCTTGACGCGCTGCTTTAAAAAGCACTAGCGGCTGCCCCGGCAGCCGCTTTTTTTGGCCTTTATGGCTATCGAAGCTGGCTAGGCTGAGTAAACCGCTTCAACTGCGCACAGCCAGCCGCCCATACGTCGGCTTCAAACTCAGCAATGGCGGCGGTTGGAAAACCAATCCCCTGGGCGGGGCTGCCCTCTACTAACAGGCCGGCAAGATCTCCTACCAACGGCATATGGCTGACCAGCATAATGGGCGCACCTAACGGCTGGTGAAGCAGCCAGTCACTTACCGCCAAGGGAGCGTCCTCAGGGGTAATAAAATCCAGCGTTTCAAGCGGCGCGCCCAATACATCACACAAAGCTTGTGCTGTTTGCTGGGCCCGGGCGTAAGGGCTTGCATACATTCGCGGCATACAAAGCTCCCCCTCGGCTACGCGCCTGGCTAGCCAACGGGCCATTTTTTCAGCCTCAGCCTCCCCCCGGGGTGTTAACCGCCGCGCATGGTCGGGATACCCCGGCGCTGCTTCTCCGTGACGCATTATCAGCACATCATGCATCCCAGCCTCCTGTAGTGTGAGCGCGATGAGCTTGCTGCACATCTTCACGGGGCAGAATAAACTCTACGTCGCTGCTCTGCTCGCCCATCATCAGCGTGCGGGCCATCTCCTGGGCAGGCACGCCGCCGAATAGTACATGCTCCAGCCCTTCTGCGAGAGGCATGTAAACCCCCATCTCGCGCGCTTTAGCACATACCAGCTTTACCGTATTAACGCCTTCTGCGACCTGTCCAAGCGCTTCAACCGCCTCTTCAAGGGAGCGCCCTTCCCCCATGGCGTAACCGACCCGATAATTACGCGACAGATTAGACGAGCAGGTAACAATCAAATCGCCCACGCCCGCCAAGCCCAAAAAGGTCATCGGATTAGCCCCCTGAGCGACAGCAAACCGACTCATTTCGGCCAGAGCGCGGGTCATCAGCATGCTACGAGTGTTTTCTCCCATGCCCAGTGCCGCTGCCATGCCGGCGGCAATGGCATAAATATTTTTGAGCGCACCGGCAAGCTCGACACCATGGCGGTCATCGCTGGCATACACACGAAAATAGCGGCAGCCCAAGGCTTTCTGCACCCGGGTGCGTGTTAAGGGGTCAGCGCTGGCAATGACCGTGGCGGTTAGCTGCTTATCAGCAATTTCAGAAGCAAGGTTGGGGCCGGCAATCACCCCAATATGGTTAAAGCCCGTCTCTTGCTCAAGCACCTGGCTCATTAGCAAAAAACTATCCTGCTCAATACCTTTGGTCGTGCTAACCAGTATCTGTTCAGGCGTGAGCCACGCCTTCGCCGCTTGTACTACACTGCGAAAAGCTTTCGAGGGAATCGCAATCAGCACTAACTCCGCATCTGCCAGCACGTCCTGAAGATCAGTTGAAGCCTGCACAGCAGGATTCATTGCGTAGTGAGGTAGATAGCGCCCATTGCAGTGTTCGTGATTAATTTGCGCAGCTAGCGTTTCGTCACGCATCCATTGACGAACACGGGCGCCATTATCGGCGGCAATACTCGCTAGCGCCGTACCAAAACTGCCGCCTCCCAGCACCGCTACATTGGTTGGCACTGCACCGTTGATTTGCTGCTCAGCCATGATGATGTCCTAGTCAGTCTTACAGAACGTATAACCTTACTGTATCAAAACAGACGGCCCGCTGGGGTAACCAAGCGGGCCGTCATTAACGTAGCAAGTGTTATTAAGCAGTCAGTACGCTATTGAGGCGCTTCACATAGGCGGCAGGATCATCCAAGTGCCCACCTTCGGCGATAATGGCTTGATCAAGCAGAATGTAGGAGAGCTGA
The DNA here is from genome assembly GCF_050269715.1 of Halomonas sp. NPDC076908. Lineage (NCBI taxonomy): Bacteria > Pseudomonadati > Pseudomonadota > Gammaproteobacteria > Oceanospirillales > Halomonadaceae > Halomonas > Halomonas sp. NPDC076908. The sequence goes on from NZ_JBNNIW010000006.1 coordinate 108,091, forward strand.
GTGAAGAGATCGCCCTCAGCACCTTCCAAGCGCGCCACCAACGCATGATCTGGGTTCAGCTCAAGGATCGGCTTCACCTCAGGCAGTGGCTGGCCTGCGGCCTCCATAATACGACGCATCTGATAGCCCATTTCATGTTCTGGCAATACGACACAGGCTGGCGAGTCGGTCAGGCGATGCGTTACCTTAACGTCTTGTACGCCATCTCCCAGCGCTTCTTTAACGCGCTTGACCAAATCCTCTTTGGCTTTTGCGGTCTCTTCCTGGGCTTTTTTCTCGTCGGCATCTTCTACATCGCCTAAGTCCAACTCACCCTTCGCCACATCGGCAAAGGTTTTGCCGTCGTACTCAGTCAGATGGCTCATTAGCCAGTCATCAATGCGATCGGAGAGCAGCAGCACTTCGATGCCCTTTTTGCGGAAGATCTCCAGGTGCGGGCTGTTCTTAGCAGCGTTAAAGCTGTCGGCCACCACGTAGTAAATCTTCTGCTGGCCCTCTTTCATGCGCTCAACGTAGTCTGCCAGAGAGTGCTCTTGGGCAGAGGTATCGGTGTGGGTTGAGGCAAAACGCAGCAGGCCAGCGATTTTTTCGCGGTTGGACGGATCTTCACCCGGACCTTCTTTCAGCACGCTGCCAAAGGTCTTCCAAAAGGTTTGATACTGCTCTTTATCTTTGGTGAGCTTCTTCAGCATATCCAAACCGCGCTTGGTGAGCGCCGCTTTAATTTTATCGACATTCGGATCTTGCTGAAGCAATTCGCGGGAGACATTGAGCGAAAGCTCACGTGTGTCCAGCACGCCTTTGATAAAGCGCAGATAAAGCGGCAGGAACTGTTCTGCGTCATCCATAATAAACACACGCTGAACATAAAGCTTAACGCCACGAGCACCGTCGCGCTCAAACATATCGAACGGGGCGCGACCCGGTACATAAAGCAAGCTGGTGTATTCGAGCTTGCCTTCAACCTTGTTATGGCTCCAGGTTAACGGGTCAGAAAAATCGTGGGCAACGTGCTTATAAAACGCTTTGTATTCATCTTCGGAAACATCGCTCTTCGGGCGCGACCACAGGGCCGTCGCTTCGTTAACGGTTTCCCAGGTAGTTACTTCGCTACCCTCAATGCTGTTGCCTTCATCGTCAGTGGCCGTTTCGGTTTTCGGCATGCGTACGGGCACTTCGATATGATCCGAATACTTACGCACCAGGCTCTGCAGACGATAGTCGTCGGCAAACTCTTTGGCGTCTTCTTTCAGGTGCAGAGTAATTTCGGTACCGTGCTGCGCTTGCTCGATATCGGCAACGGTAAACTCGCCCTCACCTTTCGAGCGCCACTCAACACCTTCGGAAGCCTCAGTGCCTGCTTTGCGTGTACGCACCGCAATTTCATCAGCCACAATAAAGCCAGAGTAAAAGCCAACGCCGAACTGACCAATGAGCTTGGCATCCTTCTGCTGCTCACCGGAAAGTTGCTTAAGAAACTCTGCGGTGCCTGAACGGGCGATAGTCCCTAGGTTGGCGATAACATCTGCGCGGTTCATGCCAATACCGTTATCACGTAGCGTGATGGTATTGGCCTCCCGGTTATGCTCAATTTCAATACGCAGTTCGCTATCACCTTCATATAGCGCATCGTTATCAAGCGCCGCATAGCGTAGCTTGTCGCAGGCATCGGCCGCGTTCGAGATAAGTTCGCGTAAGAAAATCTCCCTGTTAGAGTACAGAGAGTGAATCATCAGGTTCAAAAGCTGCTTCACTTCCGTTTGGAAGCCAAGGGTTTCTTCGTGGTTGGCTGATTTGTCAGCGGTTGTTTCGTGGGGAGCAGTAGTCATGCGCTTAACCCTTATTGATCACGTTGAGTCATGTGCCCCTGCATGATGCATGCAGGGGCATAAAATGGTTTCGTGAGCTTGATATGGGGTTAAGCAGCTTTTTTTCAAGCAGGTAGGCGTTAAGAAGGAACCATATCGGGGTCAGCAAACTTCCAGGCACGATACTCATCAAGGCGCTGATCAATACGATTGAGCAGCCAGCCAACAATCAGCACATCATCAATAATGCCAATGAGCAGCAAAAAGTCTGGAATTAAATCAAAGGGCATCACCAAGTAGCCCAGCGCAAGTGCCATCATACCGAAGGCTGACCAGGGGATAGGCCTAAAATCGCCCCGAAGCACGTCGCGAGTCATCGGCACGAAGAGTTTAAGGGCACGCACGATACGTTTTGTCGCCCAAACACGGGATTTGAGTCGACGTAAGAACCACCAAGTGGATAATGGGGCCATCGCAATTGAATCCTCCGTGTGTCTACGTTGTCAGATCAGAGTTCATCCTATTAGTTCACTATAGCGTCTATTCAACGATAGCCTGGTTTTAATACGCAAATTTGAACCGCTCAGGTCAAGCAGAGTTAACAAACAGAGTTAAATCGATAGAGAGAGAGTACTATGTTGGTTTCGCCATTTCGCTATACCGCTCGTGCATTATCTAAAGCTGTAGTGTGTAAAACTGTACTGGGCAAGGCCGTGCTAAGTACCGTTCTATTGTCAGGCTTACCCACACTTGGGTGGGCCGCGTCTGACAGTGAGTTACGTGATGCCCTCGCTGCTGCTCGAGAGCAGCAGTGGCACCGCATCGACGAACGCACCATTGAGACCCATCCGCTGCGCGGCTACGTGGAATACCACCGTTTAAGAGGACAATTGCCCAATGTCTCCCCAGACAGAGTGCATCAGTTCATTGACCAATACGCTGACACGCCGCTGGCGGGATGGATTCGTGGACAAGCGATTGCAAACTACGGCCATGCCGGTCGCTATAGCGACCTCCTCTCCGTCGCGGATGGCGAGCCAGCAGGCACCGCGCGCCAGTGTTACTACTATGCAGCGCTGCTCGACAGTCAGCCTCAGCAGGCGAGCGCGGCAGGGCTTGAACTATGGCGGGTAGGCAGTTCACAACCTGATGCCTGCAACCCTCTTTTCGAGCGTTTACGGGCCAACGGCACCATTGATGCTACGGCTATTTGGGAGCGTAAGATGCTTGCTTGGCAAGCAGGAGAAACTCAGCTTTCCAATTATTTAGGTGGGCTGTTAAGTGGCCAGTGGCAAACGGCGTTAGAAACGGCGGATAGCGTTACTAGCCGCAGCCGGGCCATTACCCAGGCCCCCTCCTGCCTAGGCCCTGAGTGCGCCGCTACCGCTAGTTTTTATCAGGCTGCTATGCAACGCTTCACCCGTGAAGATACCCCCGGCGCCTTTGCCGCTTGGCAGGAGCTCGCACCACGTTTGAATTTACTGCCCAGCGACCGTCAGGTGATTGAAGAAGAGCTAGCCTTTTATGCGCTGGTACGCAATGTGCCTGGCACGCTCAGCTGGGTCGATAGCGTGCTTCCAACACTGGAGAGTGAGCGAGTATTGGAATTGCGTGTGCGCCAAGCGCTAGCCAGTCGCGACTGGAACGAGGTCTTGCACTGGATTGCTGAGATGCCAGTAACCCAACAGGAAAATAGTCGCTGGCAATATTGGTTAGGACGCGCCAATGCCCAACTTGGCAACCATGCAGCCGCCGAAGCGCGTTATCATCAGGCTGCTGCAGATCGCAGCTTTTACGGTTTTGCCGCAGCAGAAAAACTGGGACAGCCTTATCAGTTGAATCTAGAACGCAATCATTTTGATGAAGCTTCGCGTCAACGTATCGCGCAATTACCCGCAGTGCAACGCACCGAGGCTTTATTACGCATCGGCGAAGATGGGCTTGCCAACAGTGAATGGTTGCATGCCGTGCAGAGCGGTTCTCCCCAGCAGGCCCGAGCGCTGGCTGACTATGCGGCCCAACAGCAGTGGCATGCACGCTTAGTGCAGACCACCATTGCTGCCGAGATGTGGGATGCGTTGGATTGGCGCTTTCCCCAGGCCTACCACGATAGCTTTATGCACTGGGGGCGCTTAACGGGCGTAGATCCGTTCCTATTGATGGCCATTACCCGGCGCGAAAGCGCTTATAACCCCAACGCTCTGTCACCTGCTGGCGCACGCGGCTTAATGCAATTAATGCCGGGCACTGCCAGCCAAGTCAGCCGCGAACTAGGTATTAGCGATCCTGGACCTTACGGGGTTTTAGATCCAGAACTTAATATCCGCTTGGGCAGCACTTACTTACGTGACAAATTGCAGCGCTACCAGGGCAATCGCCTGGCCGCTGCAGCGGCATATAACGCAGGCCCTGGCCGCGTTGATCAATGGCTGGGCAATAACGTAGAAGCGTTTGACCTTTTTGTGGAAAGTATCCCTTTCCGCGAAACCCGTGACTACGTACAGGCGGTGCTTAGTTACCGAGTGATTTATGAGAGTCTCGCCAACGGTGGCAATAGCGAAGGTGTTTCACTGCTTAGCGATAATGAACAGCAGGTGCGCTATGACCGGGCATTACTGGCTCGCCGCTAAACAGCCACCTACTTTTCATACTGACGTCAGTGCCCGGTTTATACCGGGCGTTGTGTTAGTGCCAGCCGAATACCAAACACCACCAACACTGCACCCGTAGCGGCGTTTAGCGTTTGTGCAAAGCGCGCACTGGCTAACCACTTACCTGCACTGCTGACCGTCAGCACTACGCTGATTTGCCAAATATTAGCGATCACAAAATGTACCCCCGCCAACCACAATGACTTCAGCAATGCGGGGTCAGTGGGGGCAATAAACTGCGGTAAAAACGCCATATAGAAGACTACCGTTTTAGGGTTCAGTACATTAGACAAAAACCCCTCCTTGACCGGTTGCCAACGAGAAACCGCAGGTGTGTTTTTGAGTATCCCATTGACCGGTAGAGGCTGCCCACGCCGTGCTGCCAACAAGCTGCTAATACCCAGCCAGATTAAATAACCCGCCCCCACTAGCTTTAACATATGAAATGCCCAGGCCGACTGAAGCAAGATAAGCGAGATTCCCAACGCCGAAATCGTGGCATGTACAAACAGCCCACAGCAGATAGCAATACTGGTGGTAACCCCGTCACCAATCCCCCCACGCGCGGTATTACGAATCACCAACAGCGTATCGACGCCGGGACTAATTGATAGCAGCGTGATGGCCACCAAAAATGGAATAAATTGTGCATCAATAAAGCCTAACTGCATCATGGGTCTTTACTCGCAACAAAATAAAAAATCTTAGGAATGACGCTGGACGACAGCGAAGTTTACATCTAGAGTGATTGTAGCGGGTGGACAATAGAGTTGCCCGTTTGATTACTAAGCATGTTAAGGAAATAGAAAATGGCAACTGGCACAGTTAAGTGGTTCAACGATACTAAAGGCTTCGGCTTCATCTCTCCTGATGACGGCGGAGACGATCTGTTCGCCCACTTCTCCGAAATTCAAGCTGAAGGCTTCAAGACCCTGCAAGATGGTCAAAAAGTCAGCTTTGAAGTGACTCAGGGTAAAAAAGGCCTTCAGGCTTCCAACATCCGCCCAGCTTAATTGCTAAGGGATGGACAAAGGCCCGCTAACGCGGGCCTTTTTTATTGGTCACTTTCTGAACGAGGCTGCTGAGCTTCTCGATCTACGTTAGCCCTATCTACTCTGGCACCAGACCGTTAACGCTCTCCTCGTTTTCAATCTCCTGATACTGTTCATCAAGACGCTTCTGCGCCTCTTCAAAACGCCGCTCCGTATCTTCAATCAATGCATCCACATCGGTGGCTTCAAGATCATCCTCTAAACGCGTACGCTCTTCTGGCAGACTGCTCTCCGACTCCCAACTAGATGAAAAGTCTTCATCATCCATGGGCTCCAGAGCGGGCGCTTGCTGCTCCACTTCCTGAAACTGCTCTTCAAGACGTCGTTGTGCCTCTTCAAAGCGACGCTCTGTCTCTGCAATCATTTCATCTACATCAGAACGGGTCGCCTCGCCCGGCATCGCGCTCTCTTCATTGAGCACATCATCAGGATCAGCTGCCAAGGTATCTTCATCAGCTTGCACCTCTTCCCCGCCATCTGCAGCAGTGTCACCGTTTTGCGCAGCGCTATCTTCACGCAGCGCTTCTGCTCGCTCAAGCTCCTCAGCAACCTGACGTGCCTCAATGTCATCTTCAACTTCGTCAGGGGTTGGCATTTCAGCTGCGTTTTCTGCGGCAGCTGGCGCCTCTTCCTCAATTACCGTTTCATCATCCGCCACCTCAGAATTTTCATCTGGTGTCACGGTTGGATCTTCCTGAGTGTCTCCACAGGCACTCAACAGTAGCGCCATAGCCGCTAGAGCAGGTATCCACACGCGATTTGCCATTTGAGTCGTCTCCTAAACTACATTAAAGATTGCGGTCAAAACTATTAAGGCTGGCGACTTGATGACAGCAAAGGACAGTCTTCTGGTATCAGTACGCGCAGCGCGAGAGGCACTACTTCAGCACAGTAGTGGTTGTAGCAGTGCGCTTCGCCATCTAACGTGAGCGGCCATGGCGGATCTTCCGCTTGCGTTGTCACCGTTAGCTGACTGGTAGTGAAGTAGCGAACAAATCGCCCATCGGCAGGAAAACTTTGCAGCTCACTGATTAGTTTAGTCAGTTCCATCACCGACTTAAAGTCTTTCACTAGCAGCACATCCAGGCGACCATCATCTAGCTTAGCGCGCGGTGCGAGCACTTGCCCACCACCGGACTGGCGACCATTACCGAGTGCCAATAATAGCAGCGACGACCGCTCCTCTTTGCCATCCCAGTGCAGCGTGCCGCGATAGCTGCAATGACGCCAAGCCTTAAGGGCCCCCATTAATGAATAAGCCCCCCCTCCTAACATTCGCTTTAAGGTTTTCGGCGTGGAGGAGGTAATTTCAGCACCAAACCCACCCGTGGTCATATTCATATAATAGCTGGTCGTTGACTCGCCACTGGCACCCGCGGTGATACGCACCACATCAATGGGATGTGAACTTAGCGACAGTGCCGCCGCCAAGGCAGGGCCAGGGTCCAGAGGCAAGCCTACTGATGTGGCAAAATCATTAGCGCTGCCCAGCGGGACAATACCTAACGCTGGACGCTGATCATGGGGTAACCGCATTAAGCCATTCATTACTTCGCTTACCGTGCCGTCCCCACCACAGGCGATCACATGGGTGATCCCCATTGAGGCAGACTGCTCAGCGATATCAGCGGCGTCTCCTCCTTCCCACGTAGCACGAACAGTAATCAGCATCCCTGCTTGGCGTTGTTCATTGACTGCTTCGCGCAATTCCAGATTTCCGGCGGATTTACCATTGATAATGAGTAAATAGTGCTGCTGTGAGTCTGTCACCGTTGTTATTCCTTTCCATGGTTATCCGCGGTTATTTACTGCTATACCAAATCCTGTCTCAAGTGCTGTTTCAAGTGCTGTTTCAAGTGCTGTTTCAAATGCTATGCCAATGCCTTTTCCACCACCTCGAATACATTTGAGGATAGCGGTTCCTGCTTAATACGCTCAAGTTGAGACCGCATTAATGCTTGGCGGGTTTCATCAAAGCGCTGCCAGCGGGTTAACGGTGTGACTAAACGAGCAGCAATTTCCGGATTGAGCCGGTTGAGCTTGATCACAACATCCGCCAGCAATTGATAGCCCTGCCCATCTAAGCGGTGGAAATTGATTCGGTTCTGGGCAAAGGCTCCGATCAGCGCGCGTACCTTATTGGGGTTTTTAAGGGAGAATGCTGGGTGCTGCATCAAGTAGTTTACCCGCTCAAGCACATCTGGTTGAGGACGCGACACTTGAATAGTAAACCACTGATCCATCACCAAAGGATCATGTGCCCATTTTTCACCGAATGCCTTCAATGCTGGTGATGCAAGATCATCGCGGTCACTGTGTACCAGCAATGTTAGCGCCTGCCGAACATCGGTCATATTGTGATCGGCAGCGAATTGCGCTTCGCAAAAAGCCAAACCTTGCTCATCTTCAATCGATAGCAAATAAGAGAGGGCGATATTTTTCAGGCTACGCTGGGCGATTTGCTCCGGGGTTGGCGCGTAGGACTCTTCTGTTACATTCGCTTGGTAAATAGCAATAAACTCATTGCGTAACGCCATCGCCAGCGATTGGCGAACAAATTCGCGTGCCGCGTGAATAGCATCGACATCGACAATCGGCTGCTGCTCGGCAATGTAAGCTTCTGAAGGCAGCGTCAGCATCTCTGCCAGTACCGCCTTGTCGTTCATTGGCCCGTTAAGCAGAACTTTAAAGGCATCAATAACGCGCGTATCCATGACTTTTTCAACGCCGTTGCGATGAGCAGCAATTAAGTCATCTAAGGCCAATAACGCCAGCCGCTGGCCTGCATCCCAGCGATTAAAGCCGTCGCTATCATGGGTCAATAAAAAGGCGAGATCTTCCCGCGAATAGGGAAAGTGCAATTTCACTGGTGCAGAGAACTCGCGCAGCAAAGAGGGTACCGGCGCTTCTGCCACATCGGTAAATACAAAGGTATGCTCGTCTTCACGCAGATGAATAACGGCGTCCTTACCTAGCTTTTCGCCCGCTAAGGTAAGAGTGAGATCTTGGCCTGACTTACTGCCTACTAGCCCCATGCGCACAGGAATATGTAGCGGCTGCTTATCCGGCTGCCCTGGAGTTGCTGGCGTGCGCTGACGCAGTGTCAGTCGATATTCGCCATGGACGTAGTCGTATTCACCGTGGGCATCAATGTCCGGCGTTCCCGCCTGGGAATACCAGCGCATAAATTGGCTAAAATCCTCACCAGATACTTCAGCCATGCAGCCCACGAAGTCTTCAATGGTCACCGCTTGCCCATCGAAACGCTCAAAGTAAAGATCTGAGCCGCGCCGGAAATCCTCCTCCCCTACTAAATTGCGCAGCATGCGTACGACTTCCGCCCCTTTCTCATAAATCGTCAGGGTGTAGAAGTTGGTAATTTCAATAAAGTGGTCGGGGCGAATCGGATGCGCGGTGGGGCCGGCATCTTCGGCAAACTGTGCGGTACGGAAAAAAGAGACGTCTTGAATACGTTTAACAGGCGCTGAGTTGGTATCTGCTGAAAAGCATTGATCACGGAAAACCGTAAAGCCCTCTTTGAGCGAGAGCTGGAACCAGTCGCGACAGGTAACCCGGTTGCCAGACCAGTTGTGGAAATATTCGTGGGCGACAATTCCTTCCACATTTTGAAAAGTAGCATCAGTGGCAGTTTTGGGGTGGGTTAATACCGCGGCCGAGTTAAAAATATTGAGGCCTTTATTTTCCATCGCCCCCATATTGAAGTCATTAACGGCCACGATCATAAACAGATCCAGGTCGTACTCACGACCATAGGCCTGCTCGTCCCACAGCATGGCACGTTTCAACGAGGCCATAGCATGCTCTGTCTTATCCAGGTTCTCTTTTTCAACCCAAATCTGTAGCGCCACCTCTCGCCCACTCATGGTAGTAAAGTGGTCTTCAACACTATGCAGATTACCCGCGACTAAAGCGAACAGGTAGCAAGGTTTCGGATGCGGATCTTCCCAAGTGACAAAATGACGGCCGCCCTCGAGTTCGCCGCGCTCTAGCGGGTTACCGTTAGCCAGTAAAATTGGCTCACGTTGCTGATCGCCGATCACGGTGACCTTGAAGGTTGCCATGACATCAGGACGGTCAGGGTAATAGGTAATCCGCCGAAAGCCTTCCGCCTCACATTGAGTGCAGTACATGCCGTTAGATTGGTACAGGCCTTCCAAGGCAGTATTGTCTTTGGGGGCGATTTCAACCTCGCTTTCCAACACAAACCGTTCGGGCACCTGGCTAATACGCAGGCCCTCTTCATCTACTTGATAAGTCGTTTCATCCAACGGCGCTTTATCAATGACCAGAGAGATCAGCTTCAGGTGCTCACCGTTTAATACCAGCGGCGCGTCAGCGTTAGCTTCGGCGTGACGCTCCATCATCAGTCGCGCTTTCACACGGGTCGCAGCGGGGTCAAGATCAAACGTCAGCTCGGCATGAGTTACCCGATAAGCGGGTGGCTGGTAATCGCTTAAGTAAACCGGCTGCGGATCAGACATAGTGCGTGACTCCTGTATAAAACGAATACTACATAATTAAAAATTCTCGACAGCTGAACACCGCTGTCTAGTCGCGGAAGTTATCAAACTGAAGCGGCAAATCCGGCCCCTCCTCGCCGCGCAGCAGTGCCATTACTGCCTGTAAGTCGTCACGCTTTTTACCCGTAACACGCACCTTCTCACCTTGAATTTGCGCCTGTACTTTTAGCTTGCTGGCTTTGATGAGTTTGACCACCTCTTTGGCTTCGGCCGCGTCGAGTCCTTGTTTTAAGGCGACCTCTTGCCGTGCTTTTACACCAGAGAGCATCGGGTCTTGAACATCCATGCAGCGAGCATCAATACCACGAGCGATTAACCGGGCACGCAGTACATCAAGCATTTGCTTGAGCTGAAAATCGACATCGGCCTCTAGCTGCACTTTGTCACCTTCAAGCGCGAAGCTGGCATTGACGCCTTTAAAGTCAAAACGCGCCTGTACTTCACGATTCGCCTGATCAACGGCGTTAGCACCTTCGTGCTTATCAAACTCTGACACAATATCAAATGAGGGCATGATTCTGTTCCTAACAAGACATGACCCACCATTCTAGAGCAGGCAGGCCCCTACCGGCCAATTCTGTTGTTTTTTCTATGGGTTTTTAGCACATATTACCGATACAGCCCTTAATCAAAAATCGAAATTATTTGTACAAAAATTATTTTCACGTGGCTACATAAAAAAGTACCAATAGCTTAGGCTAGCGCATAGTTAGGTTTTCCAGGCTTCTTAACTTGTCTACCAGGAGACTACCATGAGTGACCGCGACACCCGCCACAAGGCATCCATGCAAAAACTTAAAGCGCGCGTAGACGAAAAAGTTGCCAAAGCCAGTGAGCAGCGCGGCCTAATCATCGTCAATACAGGCAACGGTAAAGGCAAAACCACGGCGGCCTGGGGCACGGTCACCCGTGCGCTGGGCTACGGCTATAAAGTGGGCGTCGTACAATTTATCAAAGGTCTTTGGGAGTGCGGGGAACGCAACCGTTTGGAGGGGGATCCCCATTTAGAAGTCGCCATCATGGCCACCGGCTTTACCTGGGATACTCAGAATCGCCAAGCAGACACCGAGGCCTGCCAAGCCGTCTGGAAAGATGCTGAGCGCATGTTAGCGGATCCTGAGACTTATCTGGTGGTGCTGGATGAGATCACCTATATGCTTAAATTTGGCTATCTGGAGATTGAAACGGTTAAGCACGCGCTGGAAAACCGCCCCACCGAGCAGACGGTGATTATTACCGGGCGCAACGCTCACCGCGAATTAGTCGCCATGGCCGATACGGTCACCGAAATGCAGGAAGTGCGGCATGCCTTTAATAACGGCCTACAGGCGCGCAGGGGCATTGATTTTTAAACCAAAAAAGGGGCAAATCAAATTTGCCCCTTTTTAGTGCTCAGCGTAAAGCGTATTAACTATCGAACGGGTTACGCAGGATGATCGTTTCCATGCGGTCTGGGCCGGTGGAAATGATATCAATAGTGGTGCCCACTTTCGCTTCGAGATAGCTGATGTAAGCGCGAGCATTGGCGGGCAAATCTTCTACCCGTTTAGCGCCTAAGGTCGACTCTTTCCAGCCTGGCAAATCTTCATAAAGCGGTTCGATGGCTTCGAAGCCTTCCGAATCCACAGGATTTTCCAGCACCTCACCATCTTTACTACGATAGCCAACGCATACACGGATATTTTCCAGTCCGTCTAATACATCAAGCTTGGTCAAACAGATACCAGATACTGAATTGATTTGCACGGCGTGACGCAGCGCCACCGCATCAAACCAACCGCAGCGACGCGCACGTCCAGTGGTTGCGCCAAACTCATGGCCACGCTCGGCCAGGTGGCGGCCGTCAACGTCGAACAGCTCCGTAGGAAACGGACCTGAACCAACGCGGGTTGTGTATGCCTTGGTAATGCCTAGTACGTAATCCAAATAGAGCGGACCAACGCCAGAGCCGGTAGCGACACCGCCAGCGGTGGTATTCGAGCTGGTCACGTAGGGGTAGGTACCGTGGTCAATATCTAGCAGTGAGCCTTGCGCACCTTCAAACAGGATGTTCTCACCGGCTTTGCGCAGGTCGTGCACCATGCTGACGGTATCACATACCATCGGACGCAGCTCTTCAGCCATTTGCATCGCCGTGTCGAGTACTTCCTGGAAATCGACCGCTGGCTCACCGTGGTAATTGACCAACACAAAGTTGTGGTAGTCGAGGACTTCGCCCAGCTTAGAAGCGAAGCGCTCGCGATGTAGCATATCGCCTAAACGCAGGCCACGGCGTGCTACTTTATCTTCGTAGGCAGGACCAATACCCCGGCCAGTTGTGCCTATTTTAGCGACGCCACGCGCCTTCTCACGGGCCTGATCCAGACGCACATGGTAGGGCAAAATCAGCGGACAGGCCGGTGAAAGACGCAGACGCTCACGTACCGGCACACCTTTGGCTTCCAGCTCACGAATCTCTTTGATCAGCGCTTCCGGTGACAGCACCACGCCATTGCCAATCACACAGGTTGTGCCTGGGCGCAGGACACCTGAAGGAATCAGGTGGAGGACGGTTTTTTCACCGTCGATGACCAGCGTATGGCCCGCATTATGGCCTCCCTGGTAACGCACCACAGCGGATGCTGACTCAGTGAGCAGGTCAACGATCTTACCTTTGCCTTCGTCACCCCATTGGGTTCCCAGCACTACGACATTCTTACCCATTATGATGCACTCGTCTCTTGTGTCAGGGTCGTTGGCTGCCAACGACCATTGATAAACTCAAGACGGCGGTCACAGTCGTGCTCCGCCGGCCCAGTACGCTGCCCTGGCAGCGCTTGAATCACGCGTTCCCCCTGCTCACGCAGCGCGACAACAGCAGCGTTGAGCGACTCATCCTGCATGGCTGGCGACCAAATGGCACCGCGGCTAGGCGATGCCAGCGCCAACGACGCCAATTGCTTCAAGTCCATTGAGAAGCCGGTGGCCGGACGTGCACGACCAAAGGCACGCCCAGTGTCATCATAGCGTCCACCTTTGGCGAGCGCATGCCCATAACCCGGCACATAGGCAGCAAACATCATACCGGTGTGGTACTGATAGCCACGCAGCTCTGCCAGATCAAAGTATAGCGACACGTTAAAGCGTGCCAATACTCCTTGGTAAAGCGCATCCAATTGATCTAATGCCGCCATGACAGATGCTGGTGCCCCGGCAAATCGATCCCGCGCTTCAGCTAAAATATCTGCTCCGCCGTGAAGTTCACCAAGCGCTAACATCATTTCAGCTAACGCAGGATCACTAACACAGGCACCTACCTGCTCGGCTAGCTGGCTAGGGGATTTGAGCGCCAGCGCTTCAAACAGCGCACTCTCTTGCTCATCACTAAGCGCTGCCGCTTCTACAAGGCTGCGGTAAATCCCGATATGCCCAAGTGCCAAGTGAATCTCTTGAGCACCCGCGGCCTTCAAACTGGCCAGGGCTAGATGGATTATTTCACTATCAGCGTCTAAACCGGCATGACCAAATAGCTCAACGCCAACTTGGACAGGGCTGCGCCCGCCTTGATGCTGATCTGCCTTGGCACGCAGTACGTTAGTGCAGTAGCACAGCCGTACCGGCCCCTGGCGTTTTAGCGAATGAGCATCCATACGCGCCACTTGCGGCGTTACGTCCGCCGAAGCGCCCATCATACGACCGGTTAATTGGTCGGTCAGCTTAAACGTCTGGAGATCCAGGTCTGTACCGGTACCGGTTAGCAAGGAGTCAAGAAACTCCACCGGAGGCGGCATTACCTGGTCATAGCCCCAGCAATGGTAAAGATCGAGCAGCGCACGGCGCAGCTCTTCCATGCGGCTTGCCTGAGGCGGGAGCACCTCATCCATGCCGTCGGGCAATAGCCAGCGGTCAGCGATGGTCATGTAAACAATCCTGCAAGACGATGAAGGCCCAATAAATTCAAACAGTAACGACGCTAGGCCATTGACTGCATTAGCGTTAAACGAGGGCCACAAAAAAACCGGGCGACGCCCGGTTAACAAATTCTATCACGTTTATTGGCCGGATGAACCCCGCCTGGTCGTAGACCAACCATGGCGGGAGCAGCCGGCCAAAAGCGATTTACTCGCCGTCGTCTTCGCCACCTTCCGGCATCGCGCTACGCAAATAGCGGAAGAAATCGCTATCCGGCTCCAACACCATCAGGTTGTTATCGCCTGCGAAGCTCTCACGATAAGCATTCAGACTGCGCCAGAAAGCAAAGAACTCCTGATCTTGCCCGTATGCTTCAGAGAAGATCGAGGCAGCTTGAGCATCACCTTCACCACGAAGCGTTTCTGAGCGCTCGTTAGCCTGAGCGAGCAGAACCTGGCGGCGGCGATCCGCGTTAGCGCGAATACGCTCAGCCTCTTCCTGACCCTGAGCACGCCACTCGCGAGCTTCACGCTCACGCTCGGAACGCATACGTTCGAAAACAGCCGCAGAAACGTCCTCGGGAAGATCAATTCGCTTGATACGGATATCACGAATGGCGACACCCAGCTCTTCGCGCATTAGCTCGTCAAGTTCTGAGGTGGGGCCGGTCATTAAATCATCGCGACGTTCAGCAATAATTTCCTGAAGGTTTAAGCGACCAAATTCATTACGCAGGCTTTCATCCACCCGCGGTTGAATCAAACGCACAGCCATCAACTCATCACCCGCCGTTGCCTCATAGTAACGGGTGGGGTTCACCACCTGCCACTTAACGTAGGAGTCAACGATTACCGCTTTCTGCTCAAGCGTCAGGTAACGGCTGGTATCGGTATCCAGGGTCAGCAAACGAGTGTCAAACTTACGAATCGTTTGCGCAATCGGCACCTTGGCATGTAGACCAGGCTGGATATTTTCTTCAATGACTTCACCAAAGCGCAGCTTAACGGCACGTTCGGTTTCATCTACTACGTAGAGTGTGTTGCTTGCCAGCCACGCAACAGCGGCTAAACTACCAACAATCAGCAGGGATCGATTATTAATCATTTACCGGCCCTCCCTGCGGATGGAGCTACTATTGGTATTTCCTGAAGAGCCACTCTGCGTCGTGCGTAAACGGTCAATCACACTGGGGTCTAACTGCTCATCACTGCTATTAGCACTATCACTATTCGACGACGAACTGCTGCGACTGCCACTGCTACCGCCGCGCATTTGATCCAGCGGCAGATACATTAATGGAGCGTTTTCGCTGACATCTAGCAACACCTTCGGCGTATTACCAAACACCTCTTCGATGGCGTCTAGGTACATACGTTCGCGCATGATCTCGGGCGAATTACGGTACTCACCGAGTAGCGAATTGAAGCGGTTAGCCTGACCTTGCGCTTCCGCTACGACTGACTCGCGGTAACCTTGGCCTTGTTCAACCACACGTTGCGCCTGACCTTGGGCCGCCGGAATAATCGCATTGGCGTAGGCCATGCCTTCGTTGATGGTCCGCTGACGATCTTCACGAGCACGAATAACATCATCAAAAGCGTCAATCACTGGCGCGGGCGCAGACGTTGACTCAATGTTGATAGTTTGTAGACGGATACCGGCACCATAGGTGTCAAGGTAAGACTGCAGGCGGCTTGCGACCGAGCTACCTAGAATTTCCCGCCCTGAGGTAAGGATATCGATCATATCGGTACCACCCACCACGTGACGCAGTGCAGAATCCAATGCATTTTCAATTGAAATAGCAGGTTCACGCACGTTGAGTACGAAATCTCTTGGATTAGCGACTTGATACTGAGCAGAGATTTCTACTTCAACAATATTTTCATCGCGGGTCAGCATGGACTGCGTTTGGGTCAGTGAGCGCACTCGCGTCACGTTAACCATCCGCACCTCGTCAATCAACGGAGGATTCCACTGCAAACCTGGCTCAACGATGCCCTGGAATTCGCCAAAGCGTAATACAACGCCACGCTCCGACTGGTCGACCAGATAAAAGCCCATAGCAGCCCAGATAGCTAATGCAACGATCAGTATCAGGCCTGGTAACGCGAAAGGGTTGCGGCTCTTATCACTACCGCCGCCGCCACCGCTTTTCTTGCCACCGCCTTTTTTACCGCCGCCTAGCATACTGTTCAGCTTGTCTTGAAACTTTTTCAGCGCTTCATCTAGGTCTGGAGGGCCTTGATTATTGCCCCCTTTATTACCATTATTGCCGCCCCCATTGTTACCGCCGTCGTTGCCACCACGGTTTCCATCACCGTCGTTTCCACCGCGTCGGCCACCGCTACTCCAAGGGTCGTGCTGGTTGCCACCACCAGGCTCATTCCAGGCCATACTTCTTCTCCACTAAGGTATTCGCTCACGCTTTTAGCTTCGTTAAGCAAACGAAGCCACGGCGTTTTGATATTATTGCTATATAAATCTTGTACTGTATTTATACGAAACGGGGAGCTGACAGCGTACTAGACATCAAACAGAGAGGCTACCAATCTTCAGTTTCGCGTAACGCTTCAGGCAAATAGGTGTTAGCACGCTCACCTAACTGAGCCATCAATTGATTAAAATCACGTCGCGGCAATCGAACGTCTAGCACCGAATGCCCTTGCTCATCAAACGCTTCTTCACGAACGGCATTGAGTTCATGTAAGCCAGCACGCAGCTTACCTTGCTCGGGGCTAAGTGTCAGTGAAAAGCCAATAACGTCATTTGCTAGGCGCTCAGTCAGCGCTTCATGTAGCAGTTCAAGCCCCTGGCCCTGCTGAGCAGAGAGCCAAACCACATCTGGCACACCATGACCGTCGCGCTCGATGCGGGGCGCGCTATCCAGTTTATCAATTTTATTCATGACCTTGAGTACTGGCACGTCGTCTGCGCCGATCTCTTTTAGCACTAGCTCGACCTGCTCGACATTTAACTCGCGGTCAGGGTCTGCTGCATCAATCACATGAACCAGCAGCGATGCCTCCGAAGCTTCCTGAAGCGTCGCCTGAAATGCTTCCACCAGTTTATGAGGCAAGTGGCGGATAAAGCCAACGGTATCGGCCATCACTACGGGGCCAACATCCTCAATCTCCAGCCGACGTAGCGTTGGATCCAAGGTAGCGAACAACTGATCAGCGGCATACACATCTGCGTTGGTAAGCGCATTAAACAGCGTAGACTTACCGGCGTTAGTGTAGCCTACCAATGAAACGCTATGGATTTCAGCGCGCGCACGCGAACGACGATTCTGATCGCGCTGACTACGCACTTTATCTAATCGTTTGTGAATTGACTTAATCCGGCCACGCAGCAAACGACGGTCAGTTTCAAGCTGCGTTTCACCTGGCCCACGCAAACCAATCCCGCCTTTTTGGCGCTCAAGGTGCGTCCAACCGCGCACGAGGCGGGTCGACATATATTCAAGCTGGGCAAGCTCTACTTGAAGCTTACCTTCATGGGTTCTGGCCCGCTGCGCAAAAATGTCGAGGATAAGACCGGTACGGTCAAGCACCCGGCATTTGAGCTCTTGCTCAACATTGCGCTCTTGGGAAGGACTTAAACTGTGGTTGAAGATCACCAATTCAGCCGAGTGAGCCGCGAGCAAGGCCCGCAACTCCTCCAACTTACCTGACCCAATAAAGGTGCGCGAATCAGGACGGTGTCGGCTAGCGGTGAGTAGAGTCGCAGGCTCTGCACCAGCAGAGCGCACGAGCTCTAAAAACTCACCCGGGTCTTCACGTTTTTGTTCATCATGGAAATCAACGTGAACAAGAACTGCCGTTTCACCGGCGTCTGGGCGTTCAAAAAACAATCAATACCTCGTGGACTCTCATGCCTATCCAGCGGTGTTAAATCTCTGCATCCTGCTCTGCCGGGTCTTGCGCAGGCAATCGCACGTTACGAGATGGCACAACCGTGGAAATAGCGTGTTTATAAACCATCTGACTTACGGTATTACGCAACAAGATCACAAACTGGTCAAACGATTCGATCTGGCCCTGCAACTTAATGCCGTTGACCAAAAAGATGGAGACCGGAATGCGCTCCTTGCGCAAAATATTCAAGTACGGGTCTTGAAGGGACTGCCCTTTGGACATGTTGCTCTCCCTAAAACTGTCGTTGGGGTTAATTATCAAATGGCGTGCCCTACTGGTGCTACGCCGCACTATTATTTACTGCCCGAAAGGCCAACTAATGCCCAAAGAGCCTAGTGTTGCCCGAAAGGCTCAGTTATTCAGCCATTCGAAAACACACGTTTACCAAATAACTATCTTGAAGGACTATCTTACGCTAAGCACCGCTTTCACGCACGAATTTCAGCACCTTATCCAAAGCGTCAGAGCGCTGAGAATCTACCCATTCAAGTTCTGGCCAGCTTCTCAACCACGTTAGTTGACGCTTTGCGAGCTGACGCGTTGCAATTATCCCGCGCTCAACGAGCGTGGCGTAATCATACTCACCTTCAAGGTAGTCCCACACTTGGCGATATCCAACGCTCTTCATCGCCGGAAGACCTAAATGTAAGTCATTACGCTTTTTGAGGGCGGCTACTTCATTTATCAAGCCCTCGCCAAGCATTACTTCAAAACGCTTAGCAATACGCTGATGCAAAAAAGCACGATCACTTGGCACTAACGCTATCGACAACACCCGCCATGGAAAGGTTTCCGGCTGCTGTTCCGCCCATAACTCGCTCATCGGGCGGCCACTGGCGTAATACACTTCTAACGCGCGCATTAAGCGCTGAGGATCATTGGGGTGGATACGCTGTGCGGAAACTGGATCCACTTCTGACAGTCGCTTATGCAGTGAGGCCAGCCCTTCAGATTGCCACTGCGCCTCAAGCTGCTGACGTATAGCAGGATCCGCTGAAGGCAAATTCGCCACACCTTCCAACAACCGCTTGTAGTAAAGCATGGTCCCCCCAACTAATAGTGGCACCTTGCCAGCCGCGCTAATTTGTCGCATATGTGCCAGCGCATCTTCGCGAAAATCAGCCGCGGAGTATGGCTCAGAAGGGTCTCGGATATCAATTAAGCGATGCGGTGCACGGGCAAGCTCAGCAGCGCTAGGCTTTGCACTGCCAATATCCATGCTGCAATAGACCATAGCCGAATCAACGCTAATCAGCTCATGACCCAGGCGCTCATGGAGCGCTATCGCGGTATCCGTTTTACCGGCGGCGGTAGGACCCATTAAAAAAATCGCCCAAGGGCGCGTATCAGCCATGCGCAGTAAAACTCCCATCAGTAAGGGATTGTCGATTAGAGAGGTTTTATTGGCCGCGCAGGAACAACCGATCTAGCGCTTTGAGGCCCATTTGAGTCCATGTAGGGCGACCATGGTTGCACTGGTCGCTGCGCTCAGTGCGCTCCATATCGCGCAGTAAGGCGTTCATTTCATCAATGGTAAGGCGTCGATTAGCCCGCACGCTACCGTGACACGCCATGGTAGAGAGCAGCTCGTGAAGACGCGCCTCAACCTGATGAGTACGCCCGAAGCGTGCTAGCTCTTCCAGCATTTGACGCACCAAGGCTTCCGGGTCAGCCTGGGCCAGCAAAGCGGGCAACTGGCGCACGAGTAGTGTCTCTGGCCCCGCAATATCTAATTCAATGCCCAGCTTTGCGATAGCTTCTTGCTCACTTTCGGCTGTTGCTACCTCCGCCCGGCTAGCAGCAATAGAAACCGGCACTAGCAGCGGCTGGGCGTCGAGTCCTTTAGCGGCGGCCAGCTGAGTTTTCATCCGCTCGTAAACAATCCGCTCATGGGCAGCGTGCATGTCCACCAGTACTAAACCCTGGGCGTTCTGCGCGACAATATAGATACCGTGCAACTGACCCAACGCGAACCCCAACGGCGGCGGTGCAGTGGGGTCATCATCGGGCATCATCTGTGGCACTTCACGCACTTCGCTGGCGGTTTCTCTACCAGCCCATTCACTTGAGGTACTCGCCTGGGGCGCTAACAGCGTCTCTTCATGATTGGGGTGTAATGCCTGATAACCTTGCATAAAGCGTCGGACGCGCTCAGCACCGGGATGACGGTCTGGCGAATGGGTCAGTGCAATACCCTGCTGCTGCCAGCGGGGCTGCTCGGCGCCTTCTTCCAAGCCCTGTTCAGCGCTCTCTCTAGCATGCTCTTTCTGTACTGGCGAAAGAACATCTTCCTGGGACTGAGTAGCTAGCTCATCCGCGCCTTGTTCATCACTCTCAGCGGGTTTAGAGGACGCTAAGCAGTGGTGCAAACTTGAATAGAGGAAATCATGCACCATGCGCCCATCACGAAAGCGTACTTCATGCTTGGTCGGGTGAACATTCACGTCAACGACATCTGGGTCTAGTTCCAGATAAAGCACAAACACTGGATGACGACCGTTAAACAGCACATCGCGATAGGCTTGGCGCACCGCATGGGCAACCAAACGGTCGCGCACCACGCGGCCATTAACAAAAAAGTACTGTTGATCCGCCTGGGAACGCGAATGCGTCGGCAGCCCCACCCAGCCACTTAACCGCAATCCACCGGCTTCGCGTTCGATATAGCGCGCATGCTCGATGAAGTTTTTGCCTAGCAGTGATGCAATCCGACGCTCACGAGCTGCCACCGAGTGCCCAGGAGGAAGCTGATGAACTACTTTCTGATTGTGGCGTAATACCCAGGCGATGTCATAGCGCGATAGCGCTTGGCGGCGAAAAGCCTCTTCAACATGCGCAAATTCGGTCTTCTCGGTGCGCAGAAACTTTCGCCGCGCCGGGGTATTAAAAAACAGATCGCGCACGCCCACACTAGTACCCCGTGGGTGCGGCGCAGGGGTTACCCGGGCTTCCATTCCGCGCCCTTCCGCTACGACTCGCCAACCCTGGCGAGGGTCTTCGTCAGCATTGGAGATCAGCTCCAGTCGAGAAACCGAGCTAATGGATGCCAGCGCCTCGCCCCGAAAACCCAGTGAGCTGACACCCTCTAGATCCTCAAGACTGCCGATTTTGCTGGTCGCGTGGCGAGCCAGCGCCAGCGGCAAATCCTCTTCGCCAATACCAATGCCGTCGTCACGCACTTTGATTAGCCGTGTCCCACCCTGCTCGATTTCCACCTCGATTCGCTGACTGCCCGCATCGATGGCATTTTCGATCAGCTCTTTGGTCACCGATGCAGGACGCTCGACCACCTCCCCGGCGGCAATCTGGTTAGCCAGCCGAGGATCAAGCACATGGATACGCGGTGCATTAGAGGACATATCAGTCAACAAAACCTCACGAGCTGGGAATGCGTAATACTTGGCCAACGCGAATCACGTCACCGCTTAAATCGTTCGCCTGCCGAAGCTGGTTTACCGGAACACCATGACGAACCGCAATCGCTGACAGGGTATCGCCAGTCTGAATACGATATTCGTTCCCCGACGGACGACGATGATTGTCGCGCTGCCAAGCGAGCAAACTAGCAGGTGGCGGGTAGCGCTCGAAATGCTCACGCAAGCCACCGAAAATGGCTTGGGAAAGGCCAGCCTGATGCACCGGGTCACGCAAACGGCGCTCTTCATCAGGGTTGGAAATAAAGCCCACCTCAATCAACAGAGAAGGAATATCAGGGGATTTCAGCACCATGAATCCAGCCTGCTCCACCCGTGATTTATGCAAACGGTTAACCCGCCCCAACTGTTCTAAGACCTGTCCACCAACCGAGAGCGAGTCATTGAGCGTAGCGGTCATAGTCAAATCCAGCAGCACACCGCGTAGTACTTGATCTCTATCGCGCAGCGAGAGGCTGCCATCAACGCCACCAATCAAGTCAGAACGATTCTCGCTATCCGCTAACCACTGGGCCGTTTCTGATGTCGCACCGCGCTGGGAAAGTGCATATACCGAACTACCCTGAGGACGTGGACTGGTAAAGGCATCGGCGTGAATTGAAACAAAGAAGTCGGCTTTTTGCTCGCGAGCTAACGCTGTACGTTGACGCAAACCAAGGTAGTAATCGCCATCACGCACCAGCACGGCTTTGAAACCGTCGGTATTATTCACTTGAGACGCTAAGCGGCGGGAAATTTCCAGCACGACATCTTTTTCCCGCGTACCCGCTGGCCCGATGGCACCCGGATCCTCACCGCCATGACCGGCATCAATGGCGATAATGATATCTCTGCGCGGGTGAGGTCTGGCTTCCTGCACTTCAATGGGCTCTTGTTGCGCTTGAGTAGAAGGCGCTGCACTGCCAGGCACTTGCTCTTGGGCAACCGGACGCTGAGATTGAATTTCCTGCTCGCGAATCATCGCTTCAATAGGATCAATGGGGTTTTCAACGGCGCTTTCGCCTGGATATTCCAAATCAACCACCAAGCGATGACCATATTGATCATTGGGTGGCAGCGAAAAGTGGCGTGGCTCAATCTCGCGATTGAGTTCAAGCACCACCCGCAAGCCCCCTCCATCACGCAGCCCTGAGCGCACAGAGGTAATAGCACTGTCATGCAGCGGCAATGTGCTAGGATCGGTATCCATTTGCGTATCATCTAAATCAATCACCAACCGCGCCGGATTATCCAGTGAAAACACATTGGCGTTGGCAGCGCTCGACAAATCAAACACTAACCGCGCATGATCGGGCGCCGCCCAAAGGCGCATACTTTCAACGCTAGACGCTTGAGCAGAACTGGCCACCAGGGCAAAAAAACTAACGGCTAATAGGCGATATATATTCGCCACTGTGCCCTTCATTTCCATTGAATCACACCGTTCTCCAACTGATCGGAACTTATCTTGCTCTGCAGTCGCTCAAGCACATCCTCGCCTTTACTACTGCAAGCCATTAATGAAGCCAAACGCCCTTGCACAGCCACTTCTAAAACTAAGCGAAGATCCGGCGCTGGCAACCACCCCTCTCCCCGACTAGGCCATTCAACAAAGATGAGGGCATCGTCGTCCAACACATCACGACCGCCGATAAACTCAAGCTCTTCAGGGTCTGAGAGCCGGTATAAATCCAAATGATAAATACGCTGGGAACCCAGTTCATAGGGCTCAACCAATGTGTAAGTAGGGCTTTTAACGGCACCTTGATAGCCGTAGGCACGCAGCATGCCACGGGTCAAGGTGGTTTTACCGGCCCCCAGCTCACCCTCTAAATAAACTAACCCACGTCCCTGCAAAACTTGCCCTAGTGCTTCACCAAACGCGACCTGGGCCTTTTCATTGTCTAATTGCACCTGCATGTGGGCTGCCTTCAAGGATTAATCAATTTTCGCGCATAGGATGCCAGATCGCTGGCCAGCAGGCCACGCTCTCCCTCTATCTCGGCGGCGCGATCAGCGGCCAATGCATGCACCATGGTAGCCAGCCAGGCACTAAACTCCACATCACCGCGTTGAGCAACTAATGCGCCCAGCATACCGCTAAGCACATCGCCCATTCCGCCACTGGCCATTCCTGGATTGCCGTAGGGGCAAACGACTAATCCACTGGGGCCCGCAATGAGGCTTCCTGCACCCTTTAAAATCACTACGCCACCACGCGCACGCTGCAGCGCCTGAACAGCTGCAGGTCGATCTGCTTGGATATCCGCCACGGAACAACCCAGCAAACGTGCGGCTTCACCGGGGTGGGGCGTCAATATCCAGTTATCGCGCCGAGCATCTGGCCACTGACGCGCCAAAAGATTCAATCCATCGGCATCAACCACTAACGGAGCGCCTGACTGCAAAGCACTTTGCAGAACTGCCTGCCCCCAGGCAGCCTGCCCAAGACCCGGCCCTACTACCACTACATCGGCGTTTTGGGGTAGCTCACTCGCCTCAGCACCACCGCGTACCGCATGAGCCATCACCTCAGGGCAGCGTACCAAACTGGCAGTGATATGTTCAGGTGCCGTTGCCAAGCTTACTTTACCAGCGCCCAACCGGGCAGCCGCTTGGCACGCCAATAGGGCCGCACCGCCGAAACCAGGGGCGCCCCCCATCACCAATACATGCCCCATTGTGCCTTTATGGCTGGTACGTAGGCGTGGTGTAAATGCCTCTGCCAACAGTGAATCATCCAGCCGCCAGGCGGAAGCTGGAATATCGAAATAGGCTTGTGCTTTCACACCCAGCGGACGAAAATCGATCTCGCCGGTATAGGCGGGTGCATCACCGGTATGCAAACCAATTTTATCGCCGATAAAGGTCACCGTGCAGGCGGCCTGAACGGCAATATCGGGTACCGCTCCTGTGTCAGCAACGAGCCCGGAAGGAATATCAATCGACAGCACCGGCCGATGAGCGGCGTTAATCATTTCAATGGCGCGACGGAATCGCCCTGTCACCTCACCTGTTAAACCGGTGCCCAGCAGCGCATCGATGATGACTTCGCCACTAAATTCTGTGCCTGCATGCCACTCTTCACAGCCCACTCCCGCCGATGTTGCGAGCTGGGCGGCCCGTTCTGCATCACCGCTTAACGCTGTTAAAGGCTTCAAGGTAATCCGCTGTACTTTGAGACCGGACTGCATCGCCAGCGCAGCGAGCACGTGCCCATCGCCACCGTTATTACCACTACCACATATTACCGTTACGCTACGGACTTGCGGCCAGCGTGAGCGGAAACTATGCCAAGCACTTGAAGCGGCACGCTGCATTAACGCAAAACCATCAATACCACCGGCAATTGTACGCCGATCTAGTTCGCGCACCTGGGCGGCTTTGTATAGCGGACGTAGCATGGAAGTATTCGGGACCGTCACGATCGCTCCTTTCACATGTTTTGATGGCTGCCAATGCGTTAGCATAGCGCGCTTAACGTCTTGCTGTTGATTGACTACCTATTTGACTGACTTGTTTGAATAACCATGCCGAATTCCACTGCCTTTACACATTCTAACCAAGCATTAACGGATGAAGCGCTTGTTCGTCTTGCTGACCTAATTAAAATCTGGGGCCGCGAGCTAGGCTTTCAGCAGGTGGGCATCACCGATACTGAACTGTCGGTTCATGAGGCCCACCTCGACGCATGGCTGGAAAAAGGCTACCACGGCGAAATGGGCTTTATGGCGAAACATGGCACCAAGCGCACCCGCCCAGCGGAACTGGAGCCCGGCACTCAACGCATTATCGGTGTGCGCATGGATTACCTGCCAGCAGAGGTGGCGAGTGCTAAGGTACTTGGCCAGCCCTCGCGCGCCTATGTATCCCGCTACGCCCTGGGACGCGATTATCACAAGCTAATTCGCAAACGGTTAGCCCTATTAGCAAAAAAAATTGAGCAGGAGGTCGGCGGCTTTGGTTACCGCGCCTTTGTTGACTCCGCGCCGGTGATGGAGCGTGCTCTTGCGCAAAAGGCAGGGCTTGGTTGGTTTGGCAAAAACGCCATGCTACTCAATCCCAAAGCGGGTTCGCTGTTTTTCCTTGGCGAACTCTACACCGACCTGCCGCTACCCATTGACGCACCCTTTGAGCATGAACATTGCGGCAGTTGTAGTGCGTGCAAAACCGCCTGCCCGACGGGTGCCATTGTTGATGACAAGGTAGTCGACTCGCGAAAGTGCATTTCCTATCTCACCATTGAGCTACATGGCGCCATTCCTGTGGAGTTTCGCCGTGCGATGGGTAACCGGATCTATGGCTGCGATGACTGCCAGCTCGTGTGCCCTTTTACTCGCTTTAGCCGCACTACCCAAGAAGATGACTTTGCGCCGCGCCATGATCTAGATCGCGCATCGCTTCTAAGCCTATTTTCTTGGGGCGAGGAGGAATTTCTGGATAAAACCGCCGGCAGCCCCATCCGGCGCATTGGCTACGAGCGATGGCTGCGCAATATCGCCATTGGCCTCGGTAACGCGCCCTGGAGCAAGGCCGTAGAAGCTGCATTATTCGCACGTAGAGCCTACCCAAGCGCGCTGGTGCGTGAACACGTGGCCTGGGCGCTTGAGGAGCAGCGCCTCAAGCGCGGTGAGCGTATCGCCACTGACGCGTCTTAAATATCTACTCCTCTTCGTCGCTGCTCTGATCAACGCGCAAAAACGTATTGCGGTAGTGAGCCAGTTCAGCAATCGACTCTTTAATATCGTCCATCGCCAGATGCATATTCTGCTTGCTAAACCCCGCTAGTGCACCGGGGTTCCAGCGTTTAGCCACCTCTTTTAAAGTCGATACGTCGAGGTTACGGTAGTGGAAAAAGTTAAGCAGCGCAGGCATCTCACGCTCTAGAAATCGACGATCCTGGTGGATACTGTTTCCGCACATGGGCGACGAGCCCGCCACCGCGTAATGCTGCAAAAAGGCCAGGGTCTGCTGCTCGGCTTCCGCCGTTTCCACCTGGCTGGCTTTCACTCGGGCAACCAAGCCCGACTCGCCGTGGGTCTTCTGATTCCAGTCATCCATCTGCGCCAGCAGACTATCAGGCTGCTTCACCGCAATCGCAGGCCCCTCAGCGATGACGTTCAAATCTGCATCGGTAATCAGTGTGGCGACTTCAATAATGCGCTCTTTATTGGGATCTAATCCGGTCATTTCCAAATCAATCCAGACCAACAGATCATCCCGTGGTGCCGTTTTACTTTTCGCTGCATCCGCCGTTTCGTTATTCATTAACGTCATCCCTTTGCCGAATATGGCTATTACATCGTGCCACGGTGCCCTAAAAACAGACAGAGTAGCACCTTAAAAACAGACTGAGTCGTGCCTTCAAAAAGAATAATGCCTTAAATAGCCCTGCTAAGCAGTGCCATGCAGGACAGCTCGCCTACTAGGTAGGTACAATGGTTTCTATTGTACCTAGCATCGGGTAGACATGAGCAAACGTAAATTAAGTCGCCAGCAGCAGTGGCGAGTCGAGAAAGTCCAGGTGGAACGTGCTCAGCGCGCTGAAAAGCGCGATGTCCAAGACGCTGAAAAACTCGCCGCTGGCGAATACGGCGCCGAACAGCCAGGGCGCGTTGTTGCTCACTTTGGACGTACCCTAGAGGTACGCAATAGCGATAATGAACCTGTGCGCTGCCATTTACGTGCCAATCTGGACGGTCTGGTCACCGGCGATCGGGTAATATGGCGTGCAGGTCAGGAAGGCTCCGGTGTGGTAGTGGCCCGTGAAGAGCGTGATAGCGTACTCAAGCGCCCTGACGCTCGAGGCCTACTCAAACCAGTGGCCGCCAATATTGATCAGTTGTTGATCGTATTTGCGGTTGAACCCGCACCTCACGCCAATCTTATTGACCGTTATCTGGTCGCCGCTGAAGCTACCGGGATTGCGCCGGTGTTGGTGCTCAATAAAACCGACCTACTGCCGGAAGATGGCGGCGAGTTAGGTAAACTACTGGAGCGCTACCGCGACTTAGGCTACCCCGTGGTGCGTACCACCACCGCCACGGAAACGGGGCTAGATGAGCTGCGCAGCCAACTTGAAGGTCGCACGTCTGTGTTTGTCGGCCAAAGCGGCGTGGGTAAATCATCGCTAATCGACCTACTGTTACCCGATGAGACCCTGCGTATTGGCGCGCTCTCGGAAGATTCACGCAAAGGCACTCACACCACGACCACAGCACGCCTCTATACCATGAGTCGTGAAGAAGTAGCCGATGGAGATCTCATCGACTCACCGGGTATCCGCGAGTTTGGCTTGGTGCACCTCAATGAGCAGGAAGTCACCGACGGCTTTATTGAATTTCACGACTATATTGGCCACTGCCGTTTTCGCGACTGCCGCCACCGTAATGAGCCCGGCTGCGCTTTACTCGCTGCGGTCGATGCAGGCAAGATTCATCCAGCACGCTTTGCCAGCTATCGCCGTATTCTTGATAGTTTGGATGGCTAACGTTGACAGGAGTTACCCATGAGTATTGAGCGCCAATCGTCGGAATCTAACCTGCTGCCGCTGATCGTTGAACCTGAACAGCTGCAAGAGCACCTGGATAACCCACAGCTGCTGATTATTGATGTGCCGGTTAACGGCGACAGCTATCGCCAAGGCCATGTACCGGGCGCTATTTTTCTCGATTTTCGCTATTTGATGCGCGGTGAAGGGCCAGTACCTAGCGATGTTCCCAGTGTAGAAGCGCTTTCGCGCTTGTTTAGCGCATTAGGGCTGACTCGCGATACCCATGTGGTCGCTTACGATGATGAAGGCGGCGGCTGGGCAGCTCGGCTGCTATGGACGCTAGATCTCATCGGCCACACCCGCTACTCCTACTTAAACGGCGGTATTCACGCATGGCGTGATGTAGGCCTTAAAGAGAGCACCGAGTCTTCCGCCCCTACAGCAAGCGACTACCACGCTGAGATTCTTAATCCTCAAACGCTGATCACCTGCGATGAGATCAAAGAGAAGCTCGACGATAGGCAATTCGCGGTATGGGATGCCCGCTCCAAAGATGAGTACGATGGCGTACGCGGTAACAATAAGCACATGGGCCATATCCCTGGCGCAGTTAATATGGATTGGCTGCACGCCATGGATCGCAGCCGTGCGCTGCGGATTCGCGATTACGCCGAACTCATTACTGAGCTAGGTGCCTTGGGCCTAACACCGGATATGGAAATTGCCACCCATTGTCAAAGCCACCACCGCAGCAGCTTTACCTGGCTGGTCGGCAAAGCGCTGGGCTTTAATATGCGTGGCTACGCGGGATCCTGGGGTGAATGGGGCAACCGCGACGACACACCGATTGAGAAGTAATTCTCGACAGTTTGCGCCCAAGCGCCAGGAATACGTATAAGCAGACCGTCTTTTTCAGGGATGAAAAAGCCGAGCGCCCAGGGATGGGTTTACAGCGTGTCTGCGTTACGTATTGCTGGGTTAGCCAGGGCTGCTATGTCAGCTCATTCAGGCTTTTAGCCACTGCTACGAAGATATTATTGTGACCCTTTCCCAAAAAGCCTTTTCGCTTCTCCAGTATCCATTGCCGCACCACGCGCTTTCGCGCCTGACAGGCAAGTTCGCCCAGTGCGATAACCCCTGGGTGAAAAACACCCTCATTAAAGCATTTATCAAACAGTTTAATGTGGATATGAGTGAAGCGCTGGAGCCCGATCCCACCGCTTACGCAACGTTTAACGACTTCTTTACCCGTGCGCTTAAAGCCGATGCGCGCCCCTTTGGCGCAGGCATACTAAGCCCCGCCGATGGCACATTATCCCAATATGGGCGCTTGCAGGCAGGGCAACTGGTGCAGGCCAAAGGCCACACCTACTCCGCCCAAACCCTACTCGGTGGCGATAGTATCCTGGCTGAAGAGTTTTTAAAGGGCAGCTTTGCCACAGTCTACCTCTCCCCCAGCGATTACCACCGCGTCCATATGCCAGTAACCGGCACCCTGCGCGAAATGATCTACGTACCAGGTCGGCTGTTCTCAGTGAATCAGGCTACTGCTGCTTATGTGCCAGGTCTTTTTGCCCGCAATGAACGCTTGGTATGTATTTTTGATACAGAGCACGGGCCAATGGCAATGGTATTGGTGGGAGCCATGATTGTCGCCGCCATCGAAACCGTCTGGTCTGGTCAGGTAACACCGCTTTCGGGCCACCCCCAGCGCATGCAGTTTGGGCAACCCATTGTATTGGAAAAAGGCGCGGAGATGGGTCGCTTCAAGCTCGGCTCTACCGTGGTAATGTGCTTCGCTAAGCCGGTGGATTTTGCTGATTTTAAACCTGAAATCAAAGTGCAAATGGGACAATCACTTGGTCACATTGATACCCCTATCCTCCTATAGTGGACGCCTGCTAAAGCGACGTTGGGCTAGCAACGAGGCGTAGCAAACGAGAGCACGTCTTCCAGGCGTGCTTTGCCTAGCGCCAACTGAATGAGACGGTCAATCCCCAACGCCACTCCGGCCCCCTCGGGCATGCCGTGCTCAAGGGCGGCCAGTAGACGCTCATCCATATCCACTTCTGGTAAACCTAAACGGCGTCGCTCAGCGTTATCTGCCGTAAAACGGGCGCGCTGCTCTTCGGCATCAGTTAATTCGTGATAACCATTCGCCAGCTCAATACCGTTTAGGTATAGCTCAAAGCGTGAAGCAACCCACTCGCCGTCTGCATCCTGGTGGCGACGAGCCAGTGCCGCCTGACTGGTTGGATAATCGGTCACCACACTTAGCTCAGATTGCCCGAGCTGCGGCTCAATCACCACGCTCATCAGTAGGTCAAGACAAGTGTCCCGGCCTTCCTCGGCCAATGTTTTGGCAGCCATCTGCGCCCGCTCGGCGGCCAGCATCCGCAGTTTTTCCAGTGAGGTGGTAAAAGGGTCTACTTCCAGGTGGGTATGAAACAGCTCGCGGTAACGGTAGTACGCCACAGGACCAGGAAAAGATGGCAACAATGACATCACCAATGTTGCGGTCTCATCAATCAGTTTAGCTAGGGTAAACTGCGGTCGATACCACTCAAGCATCGTGAACTCAATATTGTGACGGCTACCCACTTCACCGTCACGAAAGCTTTTGGCGAGTTGAAAAATAGGCCCGCTACCGGCTGCTAACAGCCGCTTCATATGAAATTCGGGAGAGGTTTGTAGCCATAGCCTGCGCTGGCCTCTACCGGTACGCGCCAAGGTATGTAGCGACACCAAATGCACATCCGTACTGCCCCTCTGGCCCAGTACAGGCGTTTCCACTTCCAACACGTCACGCTTAGCAAAAAAGGCGCGTACGTTAGCAATAAGTCGCGCACGCTCACGCAGCGTCTCGATAGACGCGGAAGGCTGCCAATCAATGGCCATCACTACTCCTTAGACATACTAGGGCTTGGACATACTAGGGCTTGGACAAACTAGAGCTTGGAAAATCTAATACTTGGTAAAACTGGCACTTGGCAAAACTGGCACTTGGCAAAAAATGACCACGCTATATGCGTGGTCATAATGACTATCAACGTAAAAGCTATTAAGCGCGTGAGACGTAGTCCCCACTGCGCGTATCGACTTTCAGCACTTCACCCTGATTAATGAACAGCGGCACACGTACCACAGCGCCAGAAGACAACGTCGCAGGCTTAGAACCACCCTGTGCGGTATCTCCTTTCAAGCCGGGGTCTGTTTCCACGACTTCCAACTCGATAAAGTTAGGCGGCGTCACGGAAATGGCCTTATCATTCCAAAGCGTAATGATATAGGGCACCTGCTCTTTCAGCCACTTGACGGTATCGCCTAGCGCTTTTTTCTCTACTGCATACTGCTCAAACGAGCCATCGGTCTTCATGAAGTGCCACATATCACCATCAGTGTAGAGGTACTCCATCTCCAAATCCATGACGTCAGCGCCTTCCAGCGAATCACCAGATTTGAAAGTCTTCTCGCCCACACGGCCGGTCATCAGGTTGCGTAGCTTAACGCGGTTAAACGCCTGGCCCTTGCCCGGCTTGACCAACTCATTCTCAACGATCGAACAGGGGTCGCCGTCGAGCATTACTTTCAAACCTGCTTTGAATTCATTGGTAGAATAGTTCGCCATAATGCCTCTCAATTATCCATTTCAGTTATTTGTTTCAGCAAATACAACACGAAGCCATACTTCGCCTTTGCTAGCGTCGTTGTA
Organism: Halomonas sp. NPDC076908; assembly: GCF_050269715.1. Classification (NCBI taxonomy): domain Bacteria; kingdom Pseudomonadati; phylum Pseudomonadota; class Gammaproteobacteria; order Oceanospirillales; family Halomonadaceae; genus Halomonas; species Halomonas sp. NPDC076908. The sequence goes on from NZ_JBNNIW010000006.1 coordinate 139,572, forward strand.
AAATAACGCCGCTGTAAAATAGCGCCACCGCAATTAGCGCCGTTATATAAGTGGGCGCATGATAACCCGAAGGAGGGCTTTTTTGCAGGAGAACATCATTATCGCCGCTAAGCAGGCATCTGCCCAGGTATCTCTCTCATGGCAGCAGCAGCTTTCCCAGGCGATCCGTGACCCTATTACCCTCTGTCAGCGACTCGGTTTAAGCGATCGCTGGGTGCCGGGTGCTCGCACCGGGCATCAACTGTTTGAGGTCTGCGTGCCCGAGGCATATCTGGCACGTATTGCACCTAACACCCCTGATGACCCGCTGCTACGACAAGTGTTGCCACTCGACAAGGAAGCTTTAACGCCCTTGGGGTACGTATTAGACCCCTTGGAAGAAGCGGAACATCGGCCAGCCAAAGGACTCATTCATAAGTACGCGGGACGAGTACTGCTGATCGCCAGCCCCAACTGCGCAATTAACTGCCGCTACTGCTTTAGGCGCCACTTTCCCTATAGTGACAATTCTCCGTCCAGAACACAGTGGCAGGAAGCGCTGGATTACCTGCGCGCCGACCCCACTATTCATGAGGCTATTTTGTCTGGCGGTGACCCACTGGCCGCAAACGACCGCCAACTGGCATGGCTGGTGAAACAGCTAGAAAGCATCTCTCATCTTAAGCGGCTACGCATTCATACCCGGCTGCCAGTGGTGATTCCCGACCGGGTTGATGACGCCCTACTTGGCTGGCTAGCATCAACTCGTTTACAAAAAGTTGTGGTGCTGCACATCAACCACGCCAACGAAATTGATCAATCAGTCGTCGACGCCTGTGTACGCCTCAAACAAGCTGGGGCAACGCTACTTAATCAAAGCGTATTACTGCGCGGCGTAAACGACGAGGTAGCAACATTAACGTCACTGTCAGAAAGGCTATTTGAAGCCGGCATACTGCCCTACTACCTGCATGTGCTAGATCCCGTGCAGGGGGCAGCACACTTTGATGTTTTGGATAATGAAGCCCGCGAGCTGGTGGCTCAATTGCGCAATCATTTACCAGGATTCTTAATGCCTCGCTTGGTGAGAGAAATTCCAGGTAAAGAGAGTAAAACGCCGCTATAGAAAAGCAACTATCGAAAGCCACGTGAAGCCCTCTAAAGGCTGGCGCTGATAGTCATAAAAAGCCCCACAACAGTGCATCATAATAATTATCCGCACTATCACGATGCACTTAATACTTAACAAGCATGCTACTTGCGAGGGTTTAGATTCAGCAAACAGCTATCAATAAACGTATTTTCTAATTCGGGCCACTATTTTGCTCTATGGATAAGTGTTACACACGGGGTATCGGCGGCTTACGCTGCCAAACAATTTAGTTTCCAATAGATCGCTAGGGTTCCGACACCATCAACGTATAACCCCTGATGGCTGTGGCTGGTCCGAGAGCAATCGACCTGACGCTTAGGCAGCAGGTTACACGGCGGGATAAAAGCCCGGGAGGATAAGGTGCAGTGATGCGCCGATGCCCCCGAGTTTACTCTTAGCCGCTGGAGGCTGCCATGACCCGTTGCAACCGTATCTCCCTTAAACGTTTCTCCCTCGCCCCCCTCTCTGCCGCGCTACTTGCATCCACACTTGCTATCACACCCGCCCAGGCCCAAGAACGCGATGAGTTTAGCGTCTGCTGGTCGATTTATGCTGGCTGGATGCCCTGGGCCTATGCCGATGTTGAAGGTATCGTCGACAAATGGGCCGACGAATACGGCATCAGCATCGATGTGGTGCAGGTAAACGACTACGTCGAGTCGATCAACCAGTTCACCTCAGGCAACGTTGACGGCTGCGCCATGACCAATATGGACGCCCTTACGATTCCCGCTGCCAGTGGCGTCGACTCCACCGCTCTGATTATCAACGACTACTCAGACGGCAATGACGGCATCGTACTCAAAGGCAGTGATGATCTTGCCGATATTGCTGGCCGCCAGATCAATCTAGTCCAGTTTAGCGTCTCCCACTACTTTCTCGCTCGTGCACTTGAAAGCGTTGGCTTAACCGAACGCGACATCGAAACGGTGAACACCTCCGATGCGGATATCGTCGGCCTGTTTTCCAGCAGCACAACCGAAGCCGTGGCGGCTTGGAACCCCCAGCTAAGCGCTATTGCTGACATGCCGGATGCCAACGTGGTGTATACCTCTGCGGAAATCCCCGGCGAAATCCTCGACATGATGGTGGTCAACACCCAAACCCTGGCCGACAACCCTGCCCTTGGCCACGCCTTGGTCGGCGCCTGGTACGAAGTGATGGGTTTAGTCGAAGCAGATGATGACAATGCCCTGACCATTATGGCGGATGCCGCAGGCACCAACCTGGAAGGCTACCGCGCCCAGCTAGAGGCCACTTACCTCTACACCGACCCTGCTGAAGCCGTAGCGTTAATGGAAAGTCCCGAGCTGCTCGAAACCATGGAACGAGTTGCCGAGTTCAGCTTTGAGCACGGACTGCTCGGTGATATGGCGCCCAATGCAGGTGTGGTGGGCATTGAAACGCCAAGCGGCGTATTTGGCGATGAGAGCAACGTACAGCTGCGCTTCGACCCAAGCTTTACCCAAGCTTACCTCGACGCCCAGTAACACGTTGAATGGGAGCGGCGACTGGCCGCTCCCCCACTCTTATCTGTGGACACCGCCATGAAGCGATTAATCAACCTCACGCCCTCGCGGGGCGGCCGCTGGCTCTTAGGACTGCTGCCCTTCTTGCTACTGGCGATGCTCTATATGAGCCTCTCCAACGCAAGGCTGGCGGAAAACCCCAACGACCGCCTGCTGCCCCCCCCCTTCTACCATGGCAAGCTCCTTTTACCATTTGGCCACCGCCGAAAACGTGCGCACCGGGCAAATTGTGCTGTGGACAGACACCTTTGCAAGCCTAGAGCGTATCGTTATCGGTGTGAGCATTAGTGCCTTGATTGGCTTGGTGGTGGGCATTTTAACCGGCGGGTTACCCATCCTGCGCGCTAAACTATCGCCCTTGGTCACCGTCGCCTCATTAATACCCCCCATGGCGATACTGCCGATTCTGTTTATTGCTTTCGGCACCGGTGAAGCCGCCAAAATTGCCCTGATCGTTATCGGGGTAACGCCCTTTCTTATTCGCGACCTGCAAAGCCACGCTCTGCGCTTACCCGACGAGCAGTTGATCAAAGCGCAAACCCTGGGTGCCAGCTCCTGGCAGGTACTGCTTAGGGTTCTGCTACCACAGCTTACTCCTCGATTACTAAATGCGACCCGCTTGGCCTTGGGCACTGCTTGGCTATTTTTGATCGCCGCCGAAGCCATTGCCGCCCAGGAAGGGCTTGGCTATCGCATTTTTTTGGTGCGCCGCTACCTCTCCATGGACGTGATACTGCCCTATGTGGCCTGGATCACTCTGCTGGCTTTTCTGCTTGACCAGCTGTTGGCTTGGGTATCACGGCTGGCATTCCCTTGGTATCACGCTGGCGAAGGAGATAACTCATGAGCCTGCTAGCGGCCAAACGGTTAGAGAAGCGCTACGGCAATCACGTGGTGCTCGAAAACCTTAATTTTAGCGTTGAGCCTGGGGAGTTTGTCACCTTAGTGGGCGCCTCAGGCTGCGGTAAAACCACCTTCCTCAAAATGCTGCTGGGCACCGAACCCACCTCGCGGGGCAGCCTCACGCTGGATGATCATCCCATTCCCAGTGAGCCGGGGCCTGATCGCGGCGTGGTGTTCCAGAAGTACTCCGTATTCCCCCACCTGACGGTGCTGGGCAACGTGATGATTGCCGATGAGCTGCACAGCGCCAAGTTGCTGGGCAAATGTTTCGGAGCCGCCAAGCGCCGTGTGATAGAAAAGGCCCGCGTCCGCATTGACGAAGTGGGACTGAGCCATGCGCTCAACAAGTACCCCCACGAGCTCTCCGGCGGCATGCAGCAGCGCTTAGCCATCGCTCAGGCGCTGATGATGCGACCGCGTATTTTGCTCCTCGATGAGCCTTTTGGCGCGCTAGACCCAGGCATTCGCCAGGACATGCATGTGCTGATTAATCGTCTGTGGCAAGAGCAGCAGCTGACGATCTTTATGATCACCCACGATCTGAAAGAAGCCTTTGAGCTGGGCACGCGGCTATGGGTATTCGATAAAACCCGCCACGACCCACAGGCACCGGAAGCTTTCGGCGCAACGATCACCTACGACCTACCTATATCAAGAGACCGTCCCTCTGCCGAATTAAAAGAGGCGCTTAACCAGGGCGGCCTGAAAACACAACCCCAGGAGACGCTGCTATGAACAGCGAGCCAAGCTACACCACCCATTTACCCGGCGGGCATCACTGGTCACTGCGCCTGCGCAGAGGCACCACGCTCACGTTGACCGCCAAAGAAGCGGATAGCAACGTGGGGATGCTCTTCTACAACCCGGAAAATCTGCTGGAGCGCTTGAACCTGCCGGACACCTTAAAGTGCCAGCACACCTTTAAGCTCACCCAGGGCCACTGTCTCTACTCGGATATGGGGCGTATTTTTGCCTCTATCACCCACGATGACATGGGTTGGCACGATAGCGTCGGCGGCAACTTGATGCCCCACCATCTATTGAAGAAAGGTTGGCAGCCGGTCAGCTATCAGCAGGCCCATAACGACTGGACCCGCACCGGCTTCGACGCCTTTTTAGTGGAGCTTGCCAAGTACGGCCTGGGCCGTAGGGATATGGCCGCCAATCTCAATCTTTTCTCCCGGGTAGAGAGCGACGATGAGGGCAAGCTGCGCTATGTCAGTGGCCACTGCAAACCGGGCAATAGCGTGACGCTGCGCTTTGAGATGGACACACTGGTGCTGCTTCACACCTGCCCCCACCCCCTCGACCCAAGCGCAGAGTACCCTCGCCGAGGTGTAGACATCGCCCTCGGGACCGCCGAGCCAATGGCGGAAGACGACCCCTGCTACCTTTCGCGGCCAGAAAACGCTCGTGGCTTCGCCAACAATCGCCTTTACCACCTCGGCCTATAAGGGGGAACGAACACCATGATTATTGAAAGCACTTTACGCCCCGAAAACGCTTTGAGCCGCACCACGGTCAACGCGGGCGATCATTACATTGGCACCGTCAAACGCGGCCAAACCCTGCGTATTCTCGATTTAGAGGGTAATCAAGCCGCCGATACGCTGTTCTTCAGCGCCGACGATACCGCCGAGCGCTATAGCGCTATGGACACGGTACGCGAGCAAGGCGCGGTTTATCTCACCGCAGGCACCACGCTGATGTCTAGCGAAGGCCGCGCCATGCTAACGATTACCGCCGACACCTGCGGCCGCCACGACACCCTGGGCGGCGCGTGCGCAAGCGAGAGCAACACCGTGCGCTACGACCTTGAAAAGCGTCATATGCACTCCTGTCGGGATAACTGGATGCAAGCGATTGCCAACTTTCCAGAGTTCGGTCTGACCAAGCGCGATATCACCCACAACATCAACTTCTTTATGAACGTGCCGGTCACTGCTGATGGCGGGCTGACCTTTGAGGATGGCATCTCAGCGCCAGGCAAGTATGTGGAGATGGTCGCCGAGATGGATGTGATCGTGCTGGTCTCTAACTGCCCTCAGCTCAACAACCCCTGCAACGGCTACAACCCAACGCCTATCGAGCTGTTGGTTTGGGACTGATATGAGAATAGGCGCTGATCAAGTCAGGAGAGTAAGCGAAACGTCTTTTTCAGGGCCGGAAAGAGCTCCATGCAATTCCGGCATTCCCGCCATCCATGGCGGTCAGATGAAAAAGCCGAGCGCCCATGGATGGGTTCACAGCGTTTTCGCGTCTCTTCTGACTTGGCCACAGCACTAAAGCCCTGGAGACGACTCCGGAAGGCCTATTATTCTGCGGGACGACCCGCCTTTGTTTGCAGGCAGTGCCATGTCCATCAATAAAACGTTTAGCAAAGTACTGATTGCCAATCGCGGTGCTATTGCCGCCCGCATCTTACGCACGCTTAAAGCGCTGGGTGTAGGCAGTGTGGTGATTTATGCCGATGCGGATCGCGATGCGCCTTATGTTCACCAAGCCGATGAGGCCTATCCGCTAGGTGAAGGCGGTGCCAGCGATACTTATCTCAATATCGATAAGCTCATCACCATTGCCAAACAAAGCGGCGCCCAGGCGGTCCATCCCGGCTACGGCTTCTTGTCTGAAAATACCCGCTTTATCGCTGCCTGCGATGCAGCCGGATTAACCTTTTTAGGCCCCGCCGTCGAACAGATTCAGCAGTTTGGTCTGAAGCATGAAGCACGCACGCTCGCCAAGCAAGCCGGGGTACCACTAGTGCCCGGCTCCGAGCTTCTTGCCAGCGTTGATGAAGCCCACAAAAGCGCCGAGCAGATCGGCTACCCGGTCATGCTCAAATCCACCGCAGGCGGCGGCGGTATCGGCATGCAGGTATGTCAAACGCCCGCTGAGCTTGAGCGTGCCTTTGACTCGGTAAAAGGCCTGGGTGAGCGCAACTTCGGCGATGGCGGCGTGTTTCTGGAAGCCTATATCGCCCGCGCCCGCCACTTGGAAGTGCAACTGTTTGGCGACGGCCAGGGCAACGTGGTGGCGCTCGGCGAGCGTGACTGCTCCACCCAACGCCGCCACCAAAAAGTGCTCGAAGAGTGCCCTGCCCCTAACCTTCCAGAACACGTTCGCCAGGCACTCCACGCCACCGCTGTTCAGTTGGGAAAAGCGGTCAACTATCGCAGCGCCGGTACCGTCGAGTTTATTTATGATAACGAACGTGAGGCGTTCTATTTTCTCGAAGTGAATACACGCCTTCAGGTCGAGCACGGCGTCACTGAGATGGTGTATGGGATTGATATCGTTGAATGGATGGTAAAGCTGGGTGCGGGTGAACTGCCCAGTCTTGAGTCACTCACCAAAGATCTCGCCCCCAGCGGCTATGCGGTTCAGGCGCGTTTATATGCTGAAGATCCCGCCCACGATTTTCGCCCCAGCGCAGGCCTACTGACGGAGGTCGATTTCCCCCAAGCTGACGGCCTACGTATCGACCACGCCATTGAAGCCGGGCTTGAAATCTCAGCCCTCTTCGACCCCATGCTGGCCAAAGTGATTGTTCATGCCGACAGCCGAGGCGCAGCGATAGAACAGTTAGCAGATACCCTGGATAACGCCAGCGTTTACGGCATTACCACCAACCGCACTTGGCTTGCCCATGTGCTGCGTGCAGAACGATTTCGCGACGCTGATTTAGACATTCACTGGCTAACTACGTTGGTGTGGGCACCGCCTGCCATTGAGGTGATCGCCCCCGGCACGATGACAACGATCCAAGATGTTCCCGGCCGCCAGGGCCACTGGGATGTGGGTGTGCCGCCCTCGGGGCCGTTTGATGACTGGTCGTTTCGCCTAGGTAATCGTCTGCTCAATAACACCGCCGATGCCGCTGGACTTGAGATCACCCTGACAGGCCCTACGCTGCGCTTTCACCGCGCCACGCAAATTGTACTGGCGGGAGCCGAACTGCCCGCCACGCTGGATGGCAAAGCGGTGCCCTTCTGGCGGGTGCTGGATATACCGGCGGGCGCAACCTTGACCCTAGGCAAAGCCACAGCGGGTGCTCGCGCTTATCTATTGATCCGTGGTGGTATCGAATGCCCGCGCTATCTGGGTTCCCGCAGCACCTTCACCCTGGGCCAGTTTGGCGGCCACGGCGGACGTGCACTTAGAAGCGGTGACATGCTCGATTTACCCGCGCTTGCTGCCACCTCCCAAGCGCAGTTGGAGGAAGCTTTAATACCCACCTTCGGCCATCAAGACAGAGGCAAGAACTGGCACGTGGCCGTGCTTTACGGCCCTCACGGCGCGCCAGACTTTTTCACCGATGACGATATTGAGCGCTTTTTTGATCACGAATGGGAAGTCCACTACAACTCCAGCCGCACCGGCGTAAGGCTGATCGGCCCCCGCCCCGAGTGGGCGCGTGCCGACGGTGGCGAAGCGGGTCTGCACCCCTCCAATATTCATGACAACGCCTACGCCTTCGGCACTATCGACTTTACCGGCGATATGCCGGTGATCCTCGGCCCCGATGGGCCTTCACTGGGCGGCTTTGTCTGCCCAGCCACCGTGGTGCGCGCCGAACGCTGGAAGCTGGGGCAACTTGCTGCGGGCGATAAAGTGCGTTTTGTGCCAGTCAGCCTTACCACCGCTCGCACACTTGAAGAGCGTCAGTTAGATCAACTGGCATCTCTCACAGCACTGCCCGTCGAAGAGATTACGCCAGAGCGCGATACGCCTATCGTTCGTGATGTGCCCGCCGAACAAGCCGGCGAGCGCATCGTTTACCGCCGCGCCGGAGATGATTTCCTGCTGATTGAGTTCGGCGCCATGGAGTTGGATATTGCGCTGCGCTTTCGGGTTCACGCTTGGATGCTGTGGCTACAAGAACACTCGTTGCCCGGCCTGCGGGAATTAACCCCCGGTATTCGCTCGCTGCAAATTCACTACGAGCCAATGGAACTGCCCCTGGATGAGCTGTTCGCCCATCTGGAAAAAGCCGAGCAGGCGCTGGTCGATGTGGAATCCCTAGAAGTGGAGTCGCGTGTGGTGTATCTACCGCTCTCCTGGGACGACCGCGCCTGCCAGGAAGCCATCGATAAGTACCAGCGCAGCGTGCGCCCAGATGCGCCTTGGTGCCCCAGCAACCTGGATTTTATTCGCCGTATTAATGCGCTTGAAAGCGAACAGCAAGTGCGCGATATCGTCTTCGATGCCCACTATTTAGTAATGGGTCTGGGCGATGTGTATCTTGGCGCGCCCGTTGCCACACCGCTTGACCCGCGCCAGCGCCTGGTGACCACCAAGTACAACCCCGCCCGCACCTGGACGGCAGAAAACTCCGTGGGCATTGGCGGCGCCTATTTGTGCGTTTACGGCATGGAAGGCCCCGGTGGCTACCAATTTGTCGGCCGCACGCTGCAAATGTGGAACCGTTACCGTACCACAGCGCACTTTGAGAACCCTTGGCTGCTGCGCTTTTTTGATCAGCTGCGCTTTCATGAAGTCAGCCATGACGAGCTTGAGCAGATACGCCGCGACTTCCCCCACGGGCGATATGACTTATCCATTGAAACCACTCGCTTTCGCTTGGCGGACTATCAGGCCGAGATTGATAAGAACGCTGCCACCATTGACGCTTTCCGCACCAAGCGCGAAGCCGCCTTCCAGGCCGAAATGACCGCTTGGCGGGAGAATGGTCAGTTCACCTTTGAAGATCAGGCCCCGGAAACCACCGAAGTGGCAGCGCTGGATGACAACGAAATAGGCATCGAAAGCCCCGTCACCGGCAGCCTATGGAAGTTACTGGTGGAAGAAGGTGACCAGGTAATGGCTGGCCAGCCAGTGGCGCTAGTGGAGTCGATGAAAATGGAAGTTGAGATCACCGCCCACTGCGTGGGCCGCGTTGTTCGGTTACCCCTTTCTGAGGGCGCTTCCATCGCGCCAGGACAACCGCTTGTGGTGCTCACCAGTGAACAGGAGGTAAACGCATGAGCCAGATCAACGCCGATCAGCGCTTAGCTGACTTTCAAGAGATACCCGTTATCAACATTCGCGGTTTACTCCATGGTGATGCAGCAGCCCGCCAAGCGGTTGCTGAGACCCTGGGGCGCGCCGCGCGGGAAGTGGGTTTCTTTCAAATGGTAGGCCACGGTATTGATCACACGCTTCGCAAGGGATTAATTACCCAAGCCAAGCGCTTCTTTGCTCAACCTGAAGCAACCAAAATGGAGCGCTACATCGGCCTATACCATCATCACCGCGGCTATGTTCCTCCCGGTGAAGAGTCACCAGACCCTAAAAAGCCGGACATGAAAGAGGCGTTTGATCTTGCCTTTGAACTGCCCAGTGACGACCTTGAGGTGTTAGCGGGTACGCCACTCCTCGGGCCCAATCCCTGGCCCGATCTTGACGGTTTCCGAGAACCGGTCGCCGCTTACTATAATGCCGCTTACCAAGTGGGCCGCGCACTCATGGGCGGCTTTGCACTAGCGTTAGGTCTTGAAGAGCAGCAGCTACTGCGCCACGTCAACAAACCGCCCAGCCAGCTGCGATTGATTCACTACCCGTATAACCCCAAGGCTAAAGACGCCCAAGGCATCGGTGCCCATACCGACTACGAGTGCTTTACCCTGCTGCTACCCACCGCGCCAGGGCTTGAGGTAATGAACGGTGCGGGCGAATGGATTGATGTGCCATTCCATGAGGACGCGTTAGTCGTCAATATTGGCGATATGCTGGAGATATGGAGTAACGGCGAGTTTGTAGCGACCTCCCACCGGGTGCGCAAAGTGAAAGAGGAGCGCTACTCTTTTCCGCTATTTTTCGCCTGCGATTACCATACCGAAGTCGCGCCGCTGCCTGAATTAGTCGAGCGACACGGTAAAATCCATTACGCACCGCTCAAAGCGGGCGATCACCTTTACGCCCAAACCATTCAAACCTTCCGCTACCTGCGCGAGCGTTTAGCAAAGGGTGAGATTGCGCTCCCCGAAGGTGCCCGAGAAGTAGGTAGCCTGGGCCAGCACGGCAAACATAAGGGAAACCCCTTATGAACGTCGACTTGCCTGTCATACCTCAAACATTTCGCGGCGTATGGCATCGCACGCTCTACGCCGAACCCGCTAATGAGCCTTATCAGCAGGCCGACACCACTACTCAGGTTTATTGGCTACAGGGCAAGCATTGGCATGCCGACCTGCGACTGCCTGCAAATTCGCCTGACTTTGCAGGTATCACCTGTTTAGACGACTGCAACCGATCTCAGCTGGAGTGGCTGGCAGGGTTCACGGCTTTTGCGGGTATTACCCAGATCGAAGACGAGCTATATAAAGGACTATGCAAAGGACTATGCAAAGGACTATGCATCTGGCACCGCTATCAGGATCTATGCCCTAGTCTGGAAAAGGACATAGGGCTACTGCAATGGATTAACGACACCACCCTGGAAGAGCGACACCCGCATGGTCAGTACGTTGAGCACTGGCAACAGATTTCTACTGAGGCTGCTGAAGAAGAGATTCGCTGCGACGAACAGGGTCACCTTCGCTGGCTGCAAATAGGCGACTACGCCATGGCGATTACTCCACGAGCTGTAACTGCCAATTCAGCAGTCTTATTTGAACCATTAAGCGACTCAACTAACGACGCCCTGCGCTGGCGGGCCAGCCTGTGCTTCGACTACTTGCAGCGCGACCAAGACGGTTGGCAGATAGTGCTATCCACCCAGCCCTGGCGGGCTGGGGAGCGACTTTCAGCATTAACGCTTAATTAAGGTCACCGTTAATACAAATAGGAGTTTAATCATGTTACCCATCGCATCGCTGGATATCACTACCCTACACACCGCCTACCAACAGGGTGAACTTACCCCCACAGCATTGATTGATGAACTTCTTGCGCAAGCCCAAAGCCACGGCCAAGAACCTGCATGGATTACTTGCCTTACGCGTGAACAGCTGGAGCCCTATTTGAAGCGCCTGAAAGGTGAATCGCCTGAAACGCTGCCGCTTTACGGCATTCCCTTTGCCTTAAAAGATAATATCGACTTAGCAGGCGTACCCACCACAGCAGGCAGTCCTGCGTATGCCTACACGCCGACAGAAAACGCCTTTGTAGTACAGCAGCTGATCGCGGCAGGCGCCATTCCTCTGGGTAAAACCAATCTTGACCAGTTCGCCACCGGCTTGGTGGGTGAGCGCGCCTTGAGTGATTATGGTGTACCGGCCAACGCCTTTAACCCCGACTATATTCCCGGTGGTTCCAGCAGCGGCTCGGCGGTGGTCACCGCGGCGGGGATGGTGAGCTTTGCGCTTGGCACCGATACAGCGGGGTCTGGGCGTGTGCCTGCCTGTTTCCATAATCTGTACGGCGTTAAGCCCAGCCTTGGCCTACTTAGCACTCGCGGTGTGGTGCCTGCCTGCGCCACGCTCGACACCATCAGCCTGTTTGCCCTCACCGCCGACGACGCGGCGAAAGTGTTCGATATTACCGCTACCTATGATGATCAGTGCGCCTGGTCTCGGGAGCATCACTTCGCCGTGCAAGGTAAGCGCTATGGCAAAGCACCTGCGGCGTTCCGCTTTGGGGTTCCGCTAGAATCTCAGTGGCAAACCGATACGGCTTATACCAAGGGAATGCACCTAGCGATTGCCGAGCTAGAAGCGATTGGTGGTGAGAAAGTCGAGCTGAACTGCTCGCCGTTACTGGCTGCCGCGCGTCTGCTCTATGAAGGTCCTTGGGTGGCTGAGCGCTACCATGTGATTCGCGATTTGATGAAGAGACACCCGGAGACGGTGCATCCAGTCACGTTTGAAATTACCCAGGAAGGCGCCACGCCGCTGGCCGTGGATGCCTTCGATGCGCGCTATAAACTTGCCGAATTTAAGCGTCAGGCCGATGCGCTTATCAGCCAGGTGGATGTGATGCTCTCGCCCACCACGGTCACCCACCCCACCAAGGCAGAGGTGGCAGCGGACCCTATTGGGGTGAATTCGCGCTTGGGCACCTGGACCAACTTTATGAACCTGCTCGACTACAGCGCCCTGGCCGTGCCCATTGGCTTTACCGAGCAAGGTCTGCCGGTGGGCGTCACGCTGTTTGGGCCGCTCTTTGCTGACTTAACGCTACTCTCCTTAGGCCGTGCACTTGAAGCGCGATTAATGCTGCCATTGGGTGCTACTGGCGTTGCTCACCCGGCATTACCAGAACCCTTAACCACTGCCCAAAACGGCACTATGGAGCTGGTAGTGTGCGGTGCACACCTGCAAGGCCTGCCGCTTAACCACCAGTTGACTGAACGCGGCGGCGTATTGGTTAGCAGCACCCAAAGCGCGCCTCGCTACAAGCTCTTTGCCCTGGCAGGCGGGCCGCCCAAACGCCCGGCAATGCTGCGTGATGAAAACGGCCAAGCGATTGAGGTGGAAGTATGGCGCCTGCCCATCGAAACCGTGGGTAGTTTTCTAGCAGGCATTCCGGCCCCGCTTGGATTAGGTCAGGTGGAGCTTGCCGACGGTAGCTGGAAGTGTGGTTTTATCTGCACCGCAGGGGCGCTCAATGAAGGCGGTGAAGCAGAAGATGTCACCGAATTTGGCGGCTGGCGGGGGTGGTTGGCGAGGCGATCCTAAAGCTGATGTACAAGGCCTGTGCGCATATGAAACACTGCGGATGGGCCTTTTAAAAAAAACAGATGGTTAGGCTGCGTTTGACGACGGAAATTTGATGCTTATATTTTTCTAATCGGGCCTGCATATTGAGCCACCAACTCATCCGCAGTAAGCAGCAAAAATCCCTCAGCTTCTGCCTGGGCCACCAAAATTCGATCAAAGGGATCTTTGTGAATGCTGGGTAAATGAGCAACATTGAGTGTATGCAGTGAACTGATAGGAAGTTCTAAATACCCATTATCCATCAATCCTCTTCGCAAAAGATGTGGGTCAACGTGAAAATCAGTGCGTTGTAGGCTGTTTTTAATCACCACTTCCCAGATGCTGGCAGCGCTAAAATAGAGCCTATTATTATCATCTTTGATCAGCGATAGCGCATCATCAGAGAGTTTCTCCGGCTCTGCCGACGCCCAGAGCAAAACATGCGTGTCAAGAAGCAGATTCATATCAGCCTCCAAACATCTCGGCTATTTCATCTTGCCCCATCCGGTCAAAGTCATTAGGTACTTTAAATTGCCCTGTCAGAAAACCCAGGCGCTTCTGCTGACCAGAAACAGGGCTGTCAATCGCCGTTACGCGTGCCATCGGCTTACCTGCTTTGGCAATGATAAATCCTTCACCTTCAGCAGCGCGCGCTACCAGCTGTGACAACCGTGTCTTAGCTTCATGTATATTGATAGCTTCCATTTTTATCTCCTAGAAACAAGACTTAGTCTATCTAGTTTAGTTTAAAAAAGTGTTTTATCAACTAAGTTCTTCAGCCTGCCTTTGAGAGCACTTGGCCAGTGAGCGGTTAGCGGCCTTAAAACACACTCGGATCAATGGCATCAGTAGCCACAGCAGTGGTATGAGCAGCCAACGATAGAAAAAACGCGCAATGATCAGTACCGGCAATAATACGATCAGCCAGATTAGAAACTGGCCCAGCCATACCGGCCAGCCGAGCCATTTTGATAGATTGGCACCTAGCGCACTTACTAAGCTTGGGTGTCGAACTACCACATAGGCAGTGGTCGCCACCGCTGCCACTTTGGCAATCCGCGGCAGCGTGGCGAAGCGTCCGCCCGAGGCAACAATACCTTGGCGCACACCAGCACGAGCGCCCTGTGCTTCGATGCTGCCTACCCGAGCGGTTCTAGCCGCTCTTCCTGCGCGCAGCACCTTAACAGTACTGGCCATCACCAGCAGATCGACACCAGCCCAGCCTAGATCGGCGGCGCCAATGTCGTCACCCCGCCGCCACTGGCTTTCCAAATCGCGTAGCCCACTGGTGAAGAAATCGCCGACACCCGCCACAAGGCGCTCACCCTGTAGCCACGCCACGTCGCCCTTGTCACTAATCACAAATTGATTGAGCAGCCCGTGGCCATGGGCATCAAGCAGTGCAATACCCATCTGGCCACGTCGATAAGGCGTTAATTCTGCAGCCACATCTCCTTCTGCATCGCTCCACCAGTGGCTAACCTGCTGATAGCGCGCGCCCACCCAGTGCTGGGCTCGCAGAGTAGCGATATCGTGATCACGGAAGTAGCTAATGGGCAGTACCGCATCCGCACCAAAGCGCACTAGTACATCCTGAAACTGAGGGGAAAGCCCGTAGTCGATTAAGGCGCTTCGCGCTATATCGCCGTGGCGTATCAGCGCCAAAGAAGCGCTCATCCACAGTGCCTGATCATCAGCATAGCTGAGAAACAACGCATTGATCTCCGGTGTGTCCTGCTCAAGCGACGCCTCTAGCGATGGCAACGCCCGCTGAGCTTCCAACCGAACCAGTTTGGACTCAAATGGCTCTTGGGAAGCCATGGAGGTTAAGACCCCCGCCACTAGAATGGCTGTCGCGACTATCAACCATCCAGTCCGTATCGACCACCCAGTACGCATATCCCTCTCCTGTCGTGGCGCTACTATCAGTTTTATAACCGTATCCTGTTTATAGCCGTTGTTTACTACCACTAATAGATCAAATTGACAGCTCTCGCTCCCCTGAATCACTCAACATTTTACTCGCTTTTGCTTCTTAGCAATTTGCGCCAATATAGTAGGCAAATTGCCGGGGCAAAGAAAACCTTCTATATTTTGACAACAAATTAGCCAAAAAAGGAGCTATCCAATGGACGCTATCGATGCGGTGGAAAGCGATGTTATTGCCTTAATGGGCGGCGCTGCTGGTGCTCGCTCGGATGAACTGATCCGCAACGGCGTGCCACTTGATGCCCTTGAGCGACTACGTAAAGAGTACGGTATCGATGCCTACGGTGTTGGGATTATCAATCGCCGCACCCATGATCACCGGCGCTCAAAAGGAAAACCCTTAACCCCCGACGAGGGTGATCGACTCTACCGAACGAGTAGAATCGTTATCCTCGCCGAAGAGATTTTCGGCAATCGCGAGAAAGCCATTCATTGGTTAGAGAAGCCGCGCCGTGCGCTGGGGGGAATCAGTGCTTTGACGGCAGTTACCACGACGCCAGGCTATGAAGCAGTAGAGGAGCTACTTCAGCAACTTCACTATGGGTTGTCGGCATGACCAAGGTAGCATGGCGTATATCCAACTACACCGATCTCTCTGGCATAGGCGGCACGATCACGGCTGGCCGGTGGCACCATAAAGGCCAACCGGTCGTTTATCTGGCCGACTCACCGGCTACAGCGCTGCTTGAGGTACTGGTTCACTTTGAAATGAGCATTGATGAGCTACCTGATCAATTTACACTACTACGTGTCGAGCTACCTTCATCAGCCAGCGAGATGCCGATTGAAGCAAGTCTGCCAGAAACTTGGCCTCAACAGCAGCAGCTCACCCGCTCGCTAGGTTCACAGTGGCTAAATGAAGGTAGCGCTTTACTGCTCAAAGTACCCACGGTGATTGTGCCACATAACTGCAACTATCTGTTTAACCCAAGCCACCCGGAAGCCAGCTTGGCGAAACTTTCAGTTGAGCAGTTTCCCCTCGACCCCAGGCTAGCGTACTAGCTGGCAGCCTTTAACAGCGACCTAACCACCCCAGCAGCTCAGACTGGACATCTTGCGCAGGCAGATACTCCTGCTCCAGACGCCCTTGTGGCTGTGCTTTTAGAAAGTGGAAAAAAGCCACTTCGCGCTCGTTCAGGCCGCTGGTCGGCAGCTCGGCATGCACCGGCTCTGGCACGGCGCAGTCACGGCAAAAAGCCTTGAAGTGCGCCTCGCTCATTATCAGCGGGGTAATCGTAGGCAGCGCCTGCCTGGCTCTGGCCAGCATCAGTAGTCCCCAGGTGTCCATATCGCCCCAATAGGCGACCGCTTTTGTTTTTAGCGCCTCACCTGATAGCCAGTGTACATCTAGCCCTGCGCCAAGAATCGCCACTGTACCCGGCATGCCGGGTAGCAAGTGCTCACACTGCTCATTCTCGACCACCACCACCCGCGAGCCCGGCAGGCAAGTATCCGCCAGTTCTCTGGCGGTGATGCGCTGACGCTTAAAAGGCAGCAACCCCTTCTCCAAGGGCACCACCAGCAGCCAGTGATCTTTATCGTCGGGGGCATCCAGAAAACCGTTTAAGCCTTGTTGGCTAGCCATGCCGTCGTAGCGTTCATCCAGCAGGCGTGTCAGTAACACCGTGTTGCGCTCGATAAACTTGGTGTCCACCCTCAGTCCGTTGAGCAATCTTAATGGTCGACCTTCTGCCATCCCCGGAGAAAGCGAGTCCGCCAGCGCTGCAGCGGCAGTGATTTCGCTAACATGCTTATTGCGCCAGAGGGCGCGTTCGCGAACCAGCACCTCCCAGTAACGCTGGTTGACGCTGCCTACCAGAGTTTCCAGCAGCGCAAACTCCTGCTGCACGTCGCCATCCGCCGTAGCGGCGGCCCATTCAGACGGCGTGTGCAACACCCACTGCACGGGGAGTGACACCGGCTCAGCAGCAGCGCGGAAGTTGATATCTTGAAACACCACCTCACCAACGGTTATCTGCCGCCAGCGCTGCACATGGGCCTGCACCAGACCGGTTTGATCGGCAAACTGGCGGCCGCTGGGTTTGCCAATGGGGATCACCAGCGGCCAACTCTCCGAGGATAACAATCGCTCTACCCGCCAGAACGCTTGCTGCCACTGCTTAGCCAGGCGAGCAGCGATCTCACTCGGGGACTTCATTGCGCGCCTCACGCCGCTTTTCACGCACGGCATCCAGCGCCTGCCAACTGATCGGCGTCAGGCTGGAGGCATTACCACGGCGATGCACCACCACCGCCGAGCGGGTGTGCTTGCGCAGCAAACGCATCTCCTTATTGGGGGTAATAAACAGCGCGTGAAGGTGGAATTCGTTGAGCGCGGCAATAATTCGCCCAGCCACCGCATTCGAACTGCGCGAAAAGGCTTCATCCAGCACGATGGTGCCAAATAGTGGCCGAGGACTGCCATCGGGACACAGCGCGTAACTCAGCGATGCGGTCAACACATAGGAGGCAATAATCTCTTTTTCGCCACCGCTACCGCCTTGGGAACCCGAGCGGGTTTCAATCACACGCCCATCGGCGCGGTCGATCATCGCGACTTTAAACTCAAGCCTAAAACGCGGATCCAATAACGCTCGCGCACCGAGGGTACGCTGGCGTTCGCAGGCATCACGCAGCAGAGCAATAATATGTTGCAGTGCCTTATACTGGCTTTCACCACCATCCTCTACGAATCGCGATGAGGCGAGCGCCGTATTGGCCCGGGTAAAGGTGCGCAGGCTTTCATGCACCACCTTGTTGGCCACCAACTGCAGGTAACGGCCGCGCTGGAAGTCCACCCGCCGCAGGGTGTTATTGAGGTCTTCCAACCGCTCTTCGATCCGCTCTACTTCCCCCTCGATGGTGGCCAGCAGCTGTGATACGCCCTGATCGGAAGAGTCGGTGAGGTATTGCTGAAAACGCTGCTGCTTGTCGGGCAGTGCTTCTTCGGTGAGCACCTTGAGTCGGGCCAGGTAGTCGGGCACATCGTCGAGCTCCCGCCCAACCTCAGAAAGCGCCCCGCGGTCTTCCCGCTGGGCATCCGACATGGCTTTGACCAACTCTTTTTCCACTCGGCTTTGGGTCGTCCGCAAGGTGGTCAGTTGCTGTTGCAACTGGGTAGTAGCTTGGCGCTCCAGCTCATCAACATTGGCAAGCTGCCGTTGATCAAGGGGAGAGAAATGGCCATCAGCAAGGGTGCGCTCCGCCTCCTTCAGCCCTGCTTCGCTTTTGCGAAACGCCTGCTGCTGCTCTTTTTGGGCGGTTTCCAGCCGGTTGTTTAACTGGGCACACTGCCTGATGCACTGCGTTTTTTGCTGCTCCAGCGTGGCCAACTCATCGCGGGCTTGCTCCAGTTGGCGTTTGGCTGTCGCCGCATCGGAATCGGGTGCGGTCAAGGCGGCCAGTTTGTCCCGCTGCTGTTGCCATTCACGCTCGGCCTGGGGCGCATTGATCTCCTCATAGTCCAACGCTGCCAGCCTGGTTAACAGCACTACCTGCTGTTCAAGCGCAGCCAGTGAGGCCTTCGCCTTCGCCTGCTCCTCTTCCGCCCTGGCGCTCTGTAAGCGCGCTTCTGCTTCGCTGATTTGCGCGCTTAACGCCGCCAGCCGGTCACGGTTATCAAAGCCAGTTTGCCAATCGTCGCTTAGCCGCTTCTGATCCTGCTTGTCAAAAAAGCGTGCCTTGCCCGACATCAACCCTTCCGCCGTCATGGCATGGGGAGTCTCTCGCAACCTCTCCGGCGAGCCAACGCAGTGCCTGTCCAGCCCGGCTAAAAGCTCCTTAACCGCTTCCCGGTAGGGGTGATCCTTGTAGTCGAGCTTGCGGGTAAAGCCATCCTCAAAAAAGCGCGGCTGGCTGGCGGGCGGTTTCACTTCCAGGAGTCGTACATGCAGCGCATTGTGGCGGCTATTGATCCAGTCTAGCGCTTGGCGGCTGGCCTCCGGCGGCACCAAAATACGCAACCGGTGGCTACCCATCGCCCGTTCAATCGCGCCGCGCCAGGCTTGCTCGTCCGCTTTTACCTGTACCAGCTCGGCGACAAAGGGCAGGTCGTCTTCGCCGAGTGCCAACGCTTCGGCCAGCAGGGAGCGAAATTGTTGAAAGCGCCCCGGGATATTAGACCCTGGGCGCGCTTTCGCCTCGGCCAGCTCTTTGTGCAACTCCGTGCACTCATGCTCCATCCGATAGCATTGGCTGCCCTGCTCAAAGGCGGCCTGCTTGGCGGCGTCAAGCGCCTGCTGAACCTCGCGCAACTGCTCGGCAGCCAGCATCTGATTGGTGGCGACCGCTTCACGGTTGAGGGCATCGTCAAAGGAGAGCGAGCGTGCCAACCGCTGGTACTCTGCCGCATGGCGCTGGCAGCGCTCCAGGTTGGCTTGCTTTGCCTTGACCAGCGCTTCCAGGGTCTCAATATCCGAGCCGCCCAGACGCAGATAAGCTTCATTTAAACGCTCACAGGTACGCTGCTGGTGAGTGCAGCTCTCCTCAGCGGCTGCCAACTCGGCCTCGGCCTGCTGGGTTTGTTGCTGAAGACGCTCGGCTTCGGCCTTCCACAGCCGGTGAGCCTGTTCACCAAACCACACCGGCAGTACCCGGCTGAGGGTTTCCTGGTCATCAAGTAGCGTTTGGTTGTGCAGGTACTTATCCCAACCGGTTTTAATCGGTTCCAGAGAGCGCTGCTGGCGGCGGGCGATTTCAAGCTCTTCATGAATGGCGGTGAGGTCATCGAAGCTATCGGCGACTTCCCGGGCGCGCTGAAACTGGGCGTTATCGTCTAGCACTAACTCGCGAAAAATTTCGTCAATGCTGTTTAGCTGCTTCAACCCTGCCGCTCGGTTGAGCAAGTTGAAGGCGTTATCACGCACTTCGAAAAAGTCCCGCAGCCTCGCTAAAAAGCCCTTTTTGCTGGGGTACGTCCAGATACCGGTGTCTGTCTTATCCTGTTGGCGCAAGGCGCGCATACCGCCTTCCTGCTGCAGTGTCAGCCAGCGATGCAGAGTATGTTCGTGGGCAGTACTGAACAACCAGAGCTTTTTCATATCCGAGGGCGACATGCTGGTGCTGTCGAACCACAGCAGGGCACCGATACGCACCAGGCTTTCACCATTACTGAGCGTCGCCACCAGCCCCGTCACGGTCTTACCGGGCCGGGCAATATGCGACTGCCCCTCACTGCCATCGCCGGGGCCACTCACCCCGCGCACGTAAGAGACCAGATCCCGGTCACTCTCATGGCCACCGGTAGAGGCAAGGTTGTACTTGGGATTGGCCGTGAGCAGGGTCATCAATGCATCCACCAGCGTGGTCTTGCCACTGCCAGTGGGACCAATGATGGCGCTACCCTGAGCGTCGATATCAGCCTTGTGCATACCACCAAAGCCACCCCAGTTGAACAGCTCCAGGGTTTGCAGGATATAGGTGGGAGCCAACTGCCAGGCGGTCGCCTGTTCCTCATCCAGCAGCGAAGGCTGGCTAGGCGTTGCCGTGATCATGGCGTCCCCTCTTTGTCACTGTCCTGGCGGTCACTACTCTCCGCGGCGACTCTTGCCTTTAACTCATACAGCAAGGCAGTGAGGTTCTCCGGGTTGGCCAGGTGAGCGATCATTGGCCGGATGACTACCCGCTCGTGACTGTCCGGCGCCGAGACCAGGCCATGCCCCTTGAGCTGATCCAATAATTGCAACATGCGCGTGCGCTCCCGGGCCTCGCTGCCACTCTCCCCCAAATACACCTGCATATGCGGAATCAGCTCGTCAACCGCCACCATGGCGTCCCCAGCGCCGGTACCCGCGTCTTGCTCGTGGGCAATGAAATACTGGCGCAAGATGGCCACCAGCAGGGTCTGTTCCAGGTTTAGCCGCTGCTTGCGAACCAAGGGGTGCGACCAGTCATCCTGGGGCTCGTCAGTATCCCCAGGTCGCACCGCCAGAAACACCAGCCCCCGGATCTCATCGGCGCGGGCACATAAATCCAAGGGCTCAAGCGTGGCATTGAGCCGCTCCATGGCGACGAGCGCTGCACGGTAAAGATGTGGCCTTTGAGTCTCTTCCAGCAAGCCCATGCGGAGCAGTTCCTGAGCCACTTCACGTAATTTGATGTCTGTGCGAGCAGTGGCTTCGGTGTTTATCTCCTCGCCAGCAGCGTCTACTGCTTCACTTTCCTGCGCATGAGGGGTCTGCTCCTGAAACTGATTAGGCGATTCCTCTTCGCTGGTCTCATCCACGCCCTGCTGCTTAACAATCCGATCAAATACACCCGCCATGCTTAAAACTCCCACTCAATGCCGCGCAAGGCCTGCTCACTTAAAGAGACGACGGGCACCTGGAATACCCAATCGCACTGCTCATCATCGGTGATGACCACGTCTTGAACGTCCTGCCCGGTGATCTCAATCCCGGCTTCCCGTGCCATACCCAGCCATAGCGCCAAGGTTTCCAGGTCATGGGTGGGCGGCAGGTGTTCGGCCAACTCCGCCAGTGTCAGCTCACGCCCTTCTTGGGCCAGCAGCGCCAGCGTCTCCTGCACCAGGGCGTCACGGTCAAGCCCATCCAGGGAGTCCCAGAATTCGGCTTCGATACCGCTCAAGTCACTCGCCTGCTGGGCAAGATCCAGCTCCTCTTCCAGCTCGTTTTCCAACAATTTGAACCGCAGGCGCTCGACCACCGATAAGTTGCCCAAGGCAAAGCCCAGCGGCGGCAGCGATGACACCTCTGAACGGCGCACCTTCTGGCGCTGCCAGTCTATATCCTGGGCCGTATTGAGAATATCGTTAAGCAACTGACCAACGCGGTGATGCTCGGCAGCCAGGCCGGTCTTGATAAATCCTTTGACGTCCTTTTCACTGCGGGCGCGTGCCTGTAATACTGCCTGGCTCTCGACTATCAGCCGCATACGCAACAGTTTAAGATCCTGCCGCTGCAATCGATTTAGCGCTTTTTCTGCAGCGGGGTGGACGAGGATGGTGCGTAACTGCTGGCGCATCATATCCAGCGCAGCAGTTTGGCGTAGTTGCTGAAGGAAACTGTCGAATACGCGCCCTTCCGGGGTATCCAGCAGCGCCTCCTGACCATCCAGCAAGCGATCCACGATATCGCCCCGGTGGTACTTTTCGGACATGATCGACTGGCGCAGCTGGCGATCAGCCTCCCGCCAGGAGTCTTCCACACGACGAAAGTCAGCACGCAGCCCAGTGGCAAGGGTAAACACTTCGCGGATACGCTCAACGGCTTCGGGCTCGGAAAGCACCGGCACATGGCCGGCTTCCGCGTCGGCCAATTCGCTCTCTAACTGTTGGATTTTTCGCCTGATCGACGCCTTGCGGCTCTCGGGATTGGGGTTGAGGCCGACTTCCAGGTTTTCGATTTCTCGCTGCACCACCGACAGCCGCGATGCGGTGGAGGTCATCATGCGGTTATCCAGCGAGTCGATAAACTGTATCGCCGATGACAAGGCATCGGTGGCATACAAGCGCTGACCTCGCTCGGTGACCAAACCACGCCGAATCCACTCGCGCAGCTCTCGCCCGGCCTGCAGGCGGGTATTGTCGGGGTCGATGGCGTATTCATCCTGCTCGGCATAGCGCCCTAGCATCTGCGACAACGCTTCCAGGGCATCCGCTTCGACAATACCGTCTTCGCTGAATTCAAATAGCGAGGTCAGGCACCCCAGCACCAACGGCGCACGGGGTGATGCCAGCAACAGCCAAGCAGGGTGCTGCTTGCGGGCAGCGATGTAGTGGCGTGTGCGTTGCTGGGGGCTACTATCCATTGTTACTCATAGTGATATCCAAGCTCTTCTTCACACAGTATGGAATTATTTCTGCCAGCCAGGTAGTTGCTCTGAGATAGCTGCGATGTGGGAAATGGGATGGACCCGTCCCTCTGTGCCAAGATGAAGAAGCACTTCATCTAACGTGCGCAGGGCACTGACGGCATCTTGAAAGAGGATC